>SKVX01000267.1 GCA_007129225.1 Halomonas sp. | reverse complement strand
TTCTGGGAATGGATGCCCTGCATGGCCCGGTCGAGGTAGCGCGCGGCACGGTCCAGCTTGTGCTCTTCGCCCGGATTGCAGGCAAACACATAATGGCGGCCCAGCAGGGTGATCTCGGCGGTTGGCCGAGAGGTGTCATCGCTCATTGAGGGCTCCGGTGTCGGCTTGTCAGCCCGATGCGTTAACATCCTATCAATCAAGACGTGGTATCCGGACACTATAAGAGAGGCTCTCACGGGCGGTCAACGCGCCATGGGATAGTCCGGATGCCCCACTTCGCAGCCTGTCATACGGAAGTTGTCATGTCATCGATCGACGAACGCCCCGATTTCTCCACCATCGCCGACCTGTTCCTGTTGCACGGCAGCATGCAGTCGCCCGCATTTCTCGACGGAAGGCTCTGTGCTTCGCTGGCCCTGCATGAGCTGAGCGCCAGCGGCTGGCTGGAGGAGGTCTGCCTGGGGCTGGGAGTGGAACAGCCCCGGGACCGGGAAAGCGCCGAGGCCTTGCTTGACTGGCGGCGGCTGACACTGGAAACGCTGGCGGACAGTTCGCTCAACTACGAGCCGCTGTTGCCGGATGAGCTCTACTCCCTGGCCGAGCGCGCCCAGGGGCTGCGCGAATGGACGCTGGGGTTTCTCGAGGTGATCGAGGATGCCGGTGGCGAGGCCCGTGAGGGATGGTCTGCCCCGCTGCGCGAGGCCATCGACGACCTGGCGGCACTGGCTGCCATGGAGACCGATATCGATGACAGCTCCGAAAATGAGAACGATCTGTTTGCGCTGACCGAGCACGCTCGCATGGCCGCCATGCTGCTGTATACCGAGCAGAGGCCTGGGCAGCCACAGGTGGAAGCGGGCGAGCCCACACAGCACTGACTACCCGTAACCCAGGGACAACTTTATCGATCCAAGGAGCCGACATGCTGCCAGACCCCCTGCCCCGACCTGCGGGCATCGCCAACGACGAGTACCGGGCCCGCCGCGCATTGCTGATGGCGCAGCTGCCCGCCGACAGTGCCGTGCTGCTGATGGGGGCCTCCCTCGTCACCCGCTCGCGTGACAGTGATTACCCGTTCCGGCAGAACAGTGATTTCCACTACCTGACGGGGTTCCCCGAACCCGAGGCGCTGCTGTTGTTGTTGCCGGGGCGCAGTGACGGCGAGAGCGTGTTGTTCTGCCAGGACCGTGATCTGACCCTGGAGGCCTGGACCGGTATCCGGTTGGGGGCGGAAGGCGCGGTACGCGAGCATGGGGTCGACCAGGCCTTCGAGAACGCCGAGCGTAACGATCTGCTGGCATCACTGCTCGATGGGCGTACCACGCTCTACCTGATGCTGGCGGACCCTGACGCCCTGGCGCTGGCCGACGAGGTGCGCGGCCAACTGACCGCACGAGCCCGCCAGGGTGGGCGACCGCCCGAGGCCTTCGCCGACCTGGCCCCCCTGCTGCGCGAGGCGCGGCTGATCAAGAGCGAGGGCGAGCTTGCGCTGATGCGACATGCGGCGCAAATCTCGGCGCAGGGGCACATCCGCGCCATGCGTGCGTCTCGACCGGGCCTGGCCGAGTACCATCTCCAGGCCGAGCTGGAGCACGAGTTCCGCTGGCAGGGTGCCAGTGGCGCGGCCTACGCCACCATCGTGGGTGGCGGTGCCAATGCCTGTGTGCTGCACTACATCGAGAATGGCGATGCGCTACGCGACGGCGAACTGGTATTGATCGATGCCGGTGCCGAACTGGACCTCTATGCCGGCGATATCACCCGCACCTTCCCCGTGAATGGGCGATTCAGCGAGGCGCAGCGTACCCTCTACGAGGTGGTGCTTGCTGCCCAGGAGCGTGCCGTGGCCTCCATCCGGCCAGGGGTCGCCCTGACAGAGATCCATGAGGGCGTGGTGCAGGACCTTACTGCCGGCCTGATTCGCCTGGGGCTGCTTCAGGGCGAGGTGTCGGCGCGGATCGAGGATGACAGCATCAAGCGTTTTTACCTGCACTCCACATCCCACTGGCTGGGGCTCGACGTGCACGATGTGGGCGCCTACCGCCAGAACGGCACGCCGCGCCCACTGGCGCCGGGGATGGTGCTGACCGTCGAGCCCGGGCTCTATATTCCCGTTGATGATGACATTCCCGCGGAATACCGAGGCATCGGTATCCGTATCGAGGATGACGTGGCCGTGACCGATTCCGGCCATGAGGTGCTGACGGCTGGCGTCCCAAAGGGTGTGCGCGAAATCGAGACCTTGATGGTGAATAAGTGACCACCGGCAACGGAGGACGGTATGCCATTATGTAATTTACATTACGAGTCGTGCCCTGCCGTAGGACGCGTAAAATGAGCAGCGCTAAGGCCCAGGCGCGTAATGATACGCGTAACGTGGATATCGCCATCGTCGGTGGCGGCCTGGTTGGGGCCAGCCTGGCCTGTGCTCTGGCCCCGCTGATCGAGCGGCACGGCCTCCGGGTGGCCGTGATCGAGGCGACGCCCATGCAGGACTCGGCGAGCGCGCCCTGGCAGCCCAGCTTCGATGCCCGGTCCAACGCCATCGCTCAGGGCTCTGCCCAACGCTTCCGCGACATGGGCCTTTGGCTGACAATGGCCGAGCAGGCGGCTCCTATTTCACGCATCCACGTCAGCGAGCGGGGACGGCTGGGTGTGACGCGACTGCTGGCTGAGGAGCTTGGTCAGAGGGCCCTCGGCTATGTCGTGCCTAACGCCTGGATGGGGCGCGTACTTCACCGACGGCTGGCCGAGCTGCCCCTGGCCTGGCACTGCCCCGCCAGCGTGGAGCGCATCGAGCCCGAGGTAGAGGGCTACCGGCTTTCCCTGTCTGATGGCGGCGAACTGCTGGCGGGGCTCACGGTGCTGGCCGACGGGGGGCGCTCCGGGCTCAAGGAGCGGCTGGGCATCGACAGCGATGAGGTGCCCTACGACCAGGTGGCACTGATCGCCAACGTCGAGATGAGCCAGCCACATGACGGTACGGCCTACGAGCGCTTCACCCGGGAAGGGCCCATCGCCCTGCTGCCGCTGCCGGGTCAGCAGATGGCGCTGATCTGGACTCATGCAGCGGGGCGTGAAGCGGAAAGGCTGGCCCTGGGCGACGGCGACTTCCTGGCTGAACTGCAACGGGCCTTCGGCGATCGTGCCGGGCGCTTCCGGCGTGTCGGCAGTCGTCACGCCTATCCGCTCTCGCTGGTCACCGCAAGGGAGGCGATCCGGCCCGGGCTGGCGGTGCTGGGTAACGCCGCCCATTCGTTGCATCCGGTCGCGGGGCAGGGCTTCAACCTGGCACTGCGTGGCGTGACGGACCTGGTGGCGGCCCTTGAGCTGGCCCTGGCCAACGACGAAGCGCTGGGCGGGATGCTGACCCTGCGCGACTTCGAGGCGCGGCGCATCGTGGATAGGCACAATGTGGTGCGCTTCAGCGATGGGTTGGTCCGGCTGTTCGGCATCGACAATACCCCGTTGTCACATGTACGGGCGGTCGGGCTGGTGGGGCTCAACCTGATTGGCCCGCTGCGACGGGGACTGGCCCGCCGCGCCATGGGACTGGAGCGTTGATGGGTACCGCAGCCGGGAGGCAAGCTTCGCGAGAGGGAGAGGGCGACATGACACACGCGGCTGAAGAGGCGCACAGGCATTTCGAGGTCATCATCGTTGGTGGCGGCATGGTGGGTGCGACCCTGGCGGTCCTGCTGGGCCAGGCCGGCCTTTCGGTGGCGCTGCTCGATGCCCGCCCCGAGCCGCTGGACGCCGAGGCGGTGGGGCGTGGCAATCCGGCGATGCGGGTCAGTGCGCTGACGCCGGTCTCGCAACGGCTGTTGCAAGGGCTGGGTGCCTGGTCCTGGATGCAGGCGAGGCGGGTGACTCCGTATCACCATATGCAGGTGTGGGACAGCGAAGGCAGCGGCGAAGTCGCCTTCACCGCCGAGCAGGCCGGTGTGCCGGTGCTGGGGCATATCGTCGAGAACGACGTGATCCTGGCAGCCCTGGAAACTCGCCTGGCCGAGTTGCCGACGGTCGCGGTGCGGCTGGGCGCACGGGTATCCGGGCTCGAGACGACAGAGCGGGGGCGTCAGGTACTGCTGGAAGATGGTCAGTGTCTCTCCGCGCCCCTGGTGGTGGCCGCCGACGGGGCCCAGTCGCCGCTGAGGACCCTGGCCGGGATCGAGGTCAGCGCCCATGACACCGGGCACATGGCCGTGGTGACCACCGTACGCACGGAGCGTGCCCATGGAGGCGTGGCGCGCCAGGTCTTCCTGCCGACCGGCCCGCTCGCCTTCCTGCCCTTGACCGTCGATGGTGACGACCGGTACTGCTCCATCGTCTGGTCGACCTCGCCTCGGGAGGCCGCAAGGCTGATCGAGCTGTCACCCGATGCGTTGGGCCACGCCCTGGCCGGGGCCTTCGAGTCGCGCCTGGGTGGGGTGGAAGTCGTGGATCGGGCGCTTGCCGTACCGCTGACCCAGCGACATGCCAGGACCTATGGTCAGCCGGGGCTGGTGCTGGTGGGGGATGCGGCCCACAGCATCCACCCCCTGGCCGGCCAAGGGGTCAACCTGGGGCTGATGGACGTGGCGGTGCTGGCGGAAGAGGTGCTCACGGCACGGCAACGCGGCATGGTGATAGGACACGAGAGCGTGCTGGCCCGCTATACGCGGCGTCGGCGAGGCGACAATGCAACCATGCTGGCGCTGATGGATGGGTTTCGCCTGCTCTTCGGCAGCCGCCATCCGGCCCTGACACTGGCACGCAACCTCGGCCTGTCGGGGGTCGACCGCCTGGTACCGGTCAAGCGGCTGTTGATGCGGCAGGCGACCGGGCACCGAGGTCGACTGCCTGCGGCCTGTCGTTAGCGCCGGTCGAGCACGTTCAATGCCTTGAGCAGGTTGAGCGCCTCGCCCAGTTGATAGTCCTCGCGCAGTCGCTCCGTCATCGCCTGGCGCTGCCGGGCGTCGTCGCGTGAGCGCAGGTGGCCTTCCAGGTCGGCCTCGCGAAGCTGGCGGCCCGTCTCGGTCACTTCCACCCGGCCGCGCACCACTTCCACGTCCGGCTCGATGCCCAGCGCCTGGATCGAGCGTCCGTTGGGGGTGTAGTAGAGCGCGGTGGTCAGCTTCAGGCCTTCACCGTTGCCCAGAGGCATGATCTGCTGCACCGACCCCTTGCCGAAGCTATCGGTCCCCATGATCACGCCACGGCGCTGATCCTGAAGGGCGCCGGCGACGATTTCGGCCGCCGATGCGCTGCCGCCGTTGATCAGCACCACCAGGGGCACGTCGGGGGCCGCCGTCTCGCGACTGGCGGAAAAGCTCATTTCGGTGTCAGGCAGACGCCCTTCGGTATAGACGATAAGGCCGCCTTCGAGGAAGGCATCGGCCACGGCCACGGCGGCCTGCAGAACCCCGCCGGGGTTGTTGCGCAGGTCGAGTACCAGGCCCTCCAGCGGGGCGTCACGCTCCAGCTGGCGAATGGCGTTGTTGACCTGCTCACCGGTGCGATTCTGGAACTGGCTGACTCGCAGGTAGCCGTACCCCGTTTCCAGCAGCTCACTGCGCACGCTCTCGGTACGAATGATCTCGCGGGTCAGGGTGACATCGAAGGCGGCCTCTTCTCCGCTGCGCAGGATGGTAATGGTGATCTCGCTGCCCGGCGCACCGCGCATCAGCGAGACGGCCTCCTGCAGCGAGAGGCGTTCGGTGGAAGTATCGTCGATGCTCAAAATGGTGTCTCGTGCCTGCAGGCCGGCACGGGAGGCAGGGGTGTCATCGATGGGGGTGATGATCGTCAGCCGGCCGTTTTCCAGGCCCACTTCGATGCCGATGCCGCCGAACTGGCCCTCGGTGGTTTCCCGCAGACTCTGGAACTCGTCGCGATCCAGGTAGGCGGAGTGGGGGTCGAGTTCGCTGAGCATGCCGCGCATGGCGTTGCGTATCAGCGTGCGGTCGTCGACCTCTTCGACATAGGCACGCTTGATCCGCTCGAAGACTTCGGCAAAGGTCTGGATATCCTCCAGCGGTAGCTCATCGACCGGGGCGGTGGCGTGAGTGGTCAGCGGCAGGGCGGCAAGCGGCAGGGCCAGCAGCAGCGTCGCCAGCAGGTGCCGGGAAGCGGGCAGGAAGCCGACAGAACGTAGGGACATGCGAACTCCGCAGTATCGAGACGAGGCTGACCAGCATAGCCCTTGCCCCGGGGCTTGTGAAATAGCGTCTCTCATCGTCTGGCAATCCAAGCCTGGGGGTCGATGGGGTCGCCGTTACGGCGCACCTCGAAGTAGAGCGCCGACGATTCGTGCCCACCGCTCGTGCCCACCGTACCGATGGTGTCGCCGCCGGACACCGCCTGGCCCACCTCGGCATGAAATTGCTGAAGGTGGGCGTGCAGGGTCATGACCTGGTCGCCGTGGTCGAGAATCAGCAGGTTGCCGAAGCCGCGCATCCAGTCGGCGAAGACCACACGCCCGGCATGGACGGCCTTGACCGGCGTGCCCTCCCGGGCCTGGATCAGCATGCCGTTGTGGTGCACCCCGTCGCCGCGCAGAAAGCTCGAGGTGACGCTGCCCTGGACCGGCCAGGGCAGCTCGCCCTGGGTCTGCTCGATGGCGGTGGAGGGGGGCGGCCGCTGCAGCCGGGCCATCTCCTGGCGCACCTGCTCCAGTACTCGCTCGGCCTCGGTGCGGTCCCGGTCGAGTGCCGACAGGCGTGTCTGCTCATCGCTGTAGCGGCCCTGCAGGTCGGCCACCAGCCGTTCCCGCTCCTCCATGCGTCGGGAAAGCTCGGCGCTGCGCGAGGCCAGCTCGCCCGCCAGGGCGTCGAGCCGCTCCCCGCGCTCACGCAGGTCGCTGCGGTTCTCGGCCAGTTGGGCGTCAAGGTTGGCGATCTCGTCGAGGCGGGCATTGCGGGCCCGGGACAGGTGGTTGAGGTAGGTCTGCAGCCGATCGAGCCGTGCCGGATCATCCTGGTTGAGCAGCAGCTTCAGCTGCGGCGTGAGGCCCAGCCGGTAGAGGGCATCGAGTTGGACCTGCAGGGCCGCGACCTGTTCGGCGCGCTCCTCCTCCAGTCCATCGCGGGCCGCTTCCAGCGCGGCGATCTCCCGGTTCAGGCCCTGGCGGTCTGACTGGATCTCGTCCAGGCGACCGTGGGTCTCGGCCAGCGCCGTCTCCACCTGGCGCAGCTCTTGTGTCGCCTCGTCCTGTGCCTCCCGGGTCGCGCCGAGGCGTCGGCTGACCGCCTGGATCTCACTGCCGATGGCATCCAGGCGTTCGCGGGCGTCTCGCTCGCTCGGCTGGGCGGCCTGGGTCGCTGCCGGGCACAGCACCACTGCAAGGCTAAGCAGCAGGGCCCGTAGGGCAGGGCGGTGCCGAATTGAGCTCATGGTGTGCGGGCCCGGCTCATCATGCCGGTTCGATCAGCACCCGCCCGGTCATCTCCTCGGGGATGGGCTGGTTCATCAGCGTGAGCAGGGTCGGTGCGATGTCGCAGAGGCAGCCATCATCGAGTAGCCGTACCGGCTGTGGGCCGACATAGATCATGGGCACGTCGAAGGTAGTATGAGCGGTCTGCGCCACACCGGTTTCCGGGTTCACCATCTGTTCCGCGTTGCCGTGGTCGGCGGTGACCAGGCAGGCGCCGCCGGCACGCTCGATGGCTTCCACCACGCGACCGACACAGGCGTCCACCGCCTCGATGGCCTTGACGGCGGCGTCGAACTTGCCGGTGTGGCCGACCATGTCACCGTTGGCGTAGTTGCAGACGATCAGATCGTAGTCGCTGGAATCGATGGCCTCCACCAGCCGGTCGGTGACCTCTTCGGCGCTCATCTCGGGCTTCTCGTCGTAGGTCTTCACCTCCTGGGGGGAGGGCACCAG
>SKVX01000352.1 GCA_007129225.1 Halomonas sp. | reverse complement strand
CAGCCTCGCCACCTGAGCGAGCCGCTAGGGAGAGGCTTTTTCAGCAACGAGGCCGGCCCCATGGGGCCGGCCTCGTTGCTGAAAAAGCCTCTCCCTAGCGGCTCGCTCAGGTGGCGAGGCTGATCCACACGCTCTTGAGGCTGGAGTACTCCTCCAGGCTGTGATGCGACTTGTCGCGTCCGTTACCCGACTGCTTGACACCACCGAAGGGCATGGTCTGGTCGCCGCCGGCCCAGTTGTTGACGAAGACCTGGCCCGACTGCAGCCGCCGCGTCACCCGCATGATGCGGTCGATGTCCTGGCTCCACAGTCCCGCGGCCAGGCCGTAGGGCGTGTCGTTGGCCATGGCCACGGCCTCCTCTTCCGTGTCGAAGCCGAACACCGCCAGCACCGGGCCGAAGATCTCCTCGCGGCCGATGGTCATCTGGGGCGTCACCCCATCGAACACCGTGGGCGGAATGAACAGCCCCGGACCATCCAGCGCCTGACCGCCGGTGCGCAGCCGCGCGCCCTCCTCCACGCCCTGGCGGATATAGTCGAGGATGCGCCGGTACTGGGTCTCGTCGACGATGGCGCCCATGAAGCTCTCCGGGTCGAGCGGGTCGCCGGGCTGCATGCTCTCCGCCGCGGCTAGCACCTTGTCGATGAATGCCTCACGAATGCTGTTCTCCACCAGCAGCCGGGAACCGGCGATGCACACTTCGCCCTGGTTGTGGAAGATCGCCGCGGCGGCGTGGCTGGCCACCTTGTCCAGCTCCTTGCAGTCGGCGAAGACGATGTTCGGCGACTTGCCGCCGCACTCCAGGTAGACCCGCTTGAGGTTGGACTGGCCGGCGTACTGCATCAGCTGCTTGCCCACAGCGGTGGAGCCGGTGAAAGCCAGGCAGTCGACTTCCATGGAGAGCGCCAGGGCCTTGCCCACGGTATGGCCGAAGCCGGGTAGCACCTGGAACACCCCACGCGGTATCCCCGCTTCCTTCGCCAGTTGGGCCAGGCGCAGCGCGGAGAGCGGCGACTTCTCCGAGGGCTTGAGGATCACGCTGTTGCCGGCGGCCAGCGCCGGGGCGATCTTCCAGGCGGTCATCATCAGCGGGAAGTTCCACGGCACGATGGCCGCCACCACGCCGATGGGTTCTCGCAATACCAGCGCCAGGGACTCCTCACCGGTAGGCGCCACCTCGCCGTAGAGCTTGTCGATGCACTCGGCCTGGTAGCGGATGCAGGCGATGGCACCGGCCATGTCGCCCAGCGAGCTTTTCACAGGCTTGCCCATGTCGAGGGTGTCGATCAACGCCAGCTCGTGCTTGTTGGCCTCCATCAGGTCGGCCAGGCGCAGCAGGATTTTCTTGCGCTTGCCCGGCGCCAGCCGCGACCACTCACCGCCGGCGAAGGTTTCGCGGGCCACCGACACGGCTCGCTCGGCATCGGGTGCATCGCAGCTCGCCACCCGGGCCAGGGTCTCGCCGGAGGCGGGGTTGGTCGAGGTAAAGGTGTCGCCGCTCACCGCGTCGACAAAGGCATCATCGAGGAAGGCGCGCGACTCGAAGTCGAGCCCGGCGGCCATGGCCTGCCAGTCGGCCAGGGTACGGGGGGATGGGGAACGGCTCACGATGGGGACTCCTCTATGATGGTTTGGTCATCCGCGGCTCCGCGTGCGGTCAACCGCCGTGCAGTCTCGTCCAGCGCCTGGCGGGCCAGGCGGACGAGTTCGTCGACCTCGGTGCGGGTGATCACCAACGGCGGCGAGATAATCATCGTATCACCCACCGAACGCATCACCAGGCCAATGTCGAAGCAGATGTCGCGACAAAGGTTGCCGACACCGAGCGACTTGGGAAAGCGCTCCCCCCGAGCCTTGTCAGCCACCAGCTCCAGTGCGCCGATCAGGCCCAACGAGCGGGACTCTCCCACCAGCGGGTGGTCGCCGAGGGAGGCCCAGCACCTGGACAGGTAGGGACCGATGTCGTCGCGCACCCGCTCGACGATGCCCTCCGCCCGCATCAGCTCCAGATTCTTCAACGCCACCGCGGCACACACCGGATGACCGGAATAGGTGAAGCCATGGAAGAACTCGCCGCCACGCTCGACCAAGGCGTCGGCGACACGGTCGCCCACCAGCACGCCCCCGATCGGCAGGTAGCCGGATGAGAGGCCCTTGGCGATGGGCATGAGGTCAGGCTCGAGGCCGTAGTGCTGGCTGCCGAACCATTCGCCAAGACGGCCGAAGCCGCAGATCACTTCGTCCATGATCAGCAGGATGTCGTGGCGCGCCAACACCTCCTTGACCGCCGTCCAGTAGCTGGGAGGTGGGATGATGGCACCTCCCGCCCCCTGCACGGGCTCGGCGATGAAGGCGGCGACGTTCTCCTCGCCGAGCTCCTGAATCTTGGCCTCAAGGGCCGCGGCACACTCGCGACCGAAGGCATCAGGACTCATCTCACGCCCTTCACCGAACCAATAGGGCTGGCGCACGTGGGCAATCTTCGGTACGAGGGGGCCGCCCTGAGCCTGCATCTGCGCCATGCCGCCGAGGCTCAGGCCGGCAACCGTCGAGCCGTGATAGGCGTTCTCCCGCGAGATGATCCACTGCTTGTCTGGCTTACCCTCGAGCTGCCAGTAGCGTCGCACCATGCGCAGCGCGGTATCGTTGGCCTCGGACCCCGAGCCGGTGAAGAACACCCGGTTCATGTGCGCCGGCGCCAGCCGGCACAACGCCTCGGCCAGCTCGACGGCTGGCGGATGGGCGCTCTTGAAGAAGTTGTTGTAGTAGGGCAATTCACGCAGCTGCGCGGTAGCCGCATCGACGAGCTCCTCGCGGCCGTAGCCCAGGTTGACGCACCACAGCCCGGCCATGCCGTCGAGCATGCGGTTGCCTTCGCTGTCGTGAATATAGACACCCTCGGCGCGGGTGACGATGCGGCTGCCCTCCTCGCCCAGCGCCTTGAAGTCGGTGAAGGGGTGCAGATGGTGGGCGCGATCCAGCATCTGGTATTCACGGGTATTCATGACATATTACCTCTGTCTCAGGCGGGGGTCGGACCGACAGCCCAAGCACGCCGATCACGATGCCCGCGACAGGCCGCGGCAAATCCCTCGAATAGCGCGTGGTAGAGCGGATGTTCCGCCGGCACCCATTCAGGATGCCACTGCACGGCCAGGGCGAAGTCCTTTGCTGCGGCGACCGAAACCGCCTCGACCAGGCCATCCGGCGCCCGCGCCTCCACGCAGAGTCCCTCACCCAGGCGACCGATGCCCTGCTGGTGCAGCGAATTGACCTTGGAAAACGACTCCGGATAGAGCGCAGCGAGGCGGCCACCGGGCTGCACCACGATGTCGTGTGCCGGGGCGTAGCGGGCTGCATAGTCGGCATCGGGCTCGCGGTGATCGAGCAGACTGGGCACGTTCTGCACCGCTTGATGCAGCGTGCCACCATAGGCCACGTTGAGCTCCTGAAATCCACGGCAGATGCCCAGCAGCGGCAGACCGCCGGCAACGGCAGCGGGTATCCAGGCCAGCGCAGCAGCGTCGCGATGCAGGTCATCCCGGGTGTTTTCCGGTGCCCGCTCGGCGCCGTAGCGGGAGGGTTCCACGTTGGAATAGCTGCCAGTGAGCAGCAGCCCATCCAGGTGGGCGAGCAGATCGCCATCGACGGCATCCTGCCAGACCGGAAGCACCACCGGCGCCAGGCCATAGTCGCGCAACGCGCTCAGGTACTTGTCGGTCACCACGTGGGCGGCATGCCCTTCCACCTTGCGGCGACAGGCGATGACTCCCACCAGGGGTCGGCTCTGCATCGGCAGCCTCCTTCGAATGCTCGTTAGCAGGATGGTCAACTACGGCCACCATAGCCGCGTTGAGTAATCTTTCCAACAAGGCCGCTAAAAAATCAAAGAATTTTTTATCCAACTATGGACATATGCTTACCATACAGCAAGTTAAAGCTATAAATTCGAAACGAATCGCACAACCATTGCGTAAAGGATTTGACAACACTTGGTCGTGGCTGAAAGATTAGCCACTATGACAGCGCAACCGAACAATACAGGTGACTTCATGGCGTCGCTTACCGTCGCTCAAGCCCGGGCCTTCCTCGAGTGCCACCCCGATGTGGATAGCATCGACCTGCTGATCAGCGATCTCAACGGCGTCATGCGCGGCAAGCGCATTCCTGGCACCAACCTGGAGAAGATCTGCCTCAATGGTGTCAATCTGCCGGCTTCGGTCTTCGCCCTGGACATCAACGGCAACACCATCGAGGCCACCGGCCTGGGGCTTGCCATTGGAGACAGCGATCGTGTCTGCCGTCCATTGCAAGGTTCGCTAATGCCTAGCCCCTGGTTGCGCAAGGGACGCCAGGCCCAGCTGCTGATGACCATGGTCGAGGCCGATGAGACCCCCTTCTTTGCCGATCCACGCCAGGTGCTGAAACGAGTCCTGAATCGCTTCGGGGAGGCCGGCCTGACCCCGGTGGTCGCCGTCGAGATGGAGTTCTACCTGGTGGACAGGCTGCGCACGGCCACCGGCACAGTACAGCCACCCTGCTCGCCCCGCAGCGGTGAGCGCGCCACCCAGAGCCAACTTTACTCGATCCAGGAACTGGATGAGTACGCCGACTTCCTCGATGACGTCCAGTCGGCAGCCCGGGTACAGGAACTGCCACTGGATACGGCGCTCAAGGAGTGCGCCCCGGGACAGTTCGAGATCAACCTGATTCACTGCGATGATGCCCTTCTGGCCTGCGACAGTGCCGTACTGCTCAAGCGACTGATCAAGGGGGTAGCGCTGAACCACGGCTTCGAAGCGACCTTCATGGCCAAGCCCTATGGATTGGAAGCCGGCAACGGTACCCACGTGCACATCAGCCTGCTGGACGACGCCGGCAACAATGTCTTCAGCGATGCTGGTGGTGACTCACTGGGAACACCGAAGCTGCAGCACGCCGTCGCCGGCCTGCTGGAACTGATGCCGGCCTCCATGGCGATCTGCGCACCCAATCTCAACTCTTTCCGCCGCTTTCAACCGGGGCTGTATGTGCCCATGGCGCCCACCTGGGGCTACGACAACCGCTCGGTGGCGCTACGCATCCCCTCAGGGCCCAACGGCGCCCGTCGTATCGAGCACCGGGTCGCCGGCGCCGACGCCAACCCCTACCTGCTGCTGGCCACGCTGCTAGCCGGTATCGACTACGGCATTCGGCAACGTCTGACGCCGCCCGCACCGGTAACGGGGAATGCCTACGACCAGTTCCCCCCCAGCCTGACAAACAGCTGGCTGCACGCCCTCGAACTGCTGGAAACCAACGCCCCTCTGGGCGAAGCCCTGGGCCACGATTTCATCAAGGTCTTCATCGCCAACCGTCGAGCCGAGCGTGCCCAAGCCATGCAGGCGGTGAGCCAGCTCGAGTACGAGTGGTACCTTAGGCATGTCTAGACTACAACGCCCCGACCGAAGTCAGGGCGCTACGCGGGTATCGAGAGACGCTTGAAAGGGCCTACCTTGGCGGCAAGCCTCAGCCGTCGCCGGCAAGCGGCAGGTCCCAGCGTGGCCGGCCCTCTTCGAGCAGCACACGGTTGCCCTCGGGCCGATGATCCAGGCGCGAGACATCGGTCATTTCACCGTGTCGCCAGGTCACGTCATAGCCGACGGTCTCTTCGGCGCTGTCCATGACCGTGTGGCACTGACGCTGTGTGGTGGTGTAGGTCTGCGGCGCCTGATTGGCCTCGATGCGCCCCTGCACTTCGCGTCCCGCCAGGCCGCCGCCGACGACACCGGCAACGGTAGCCAGCGTCTTGCCGCTGCCACCTCCGACCTGATTGCCCAACAGGCCGCCGACAACGGCGCCGGCAGCCGTGCCGGCGATACGATTGGGGTCGCGGCTGGGTTGCTGCGGTGCTGCCTGGCTTACCACGATGTCCTCGCATACCTCACGGGGCGTCTCGACGCTGCGTGTGGCACGCTCCATGCCAACGATCTCGGCAAACTGGGGGCCGCTCTCCCCGGGGGGCTGCTGGACCTGCCAGGCGCCAAATGCCAGTCCACCCAGACCGAAAACGGCCAGTGTCGTACCCACGACGGTTGATTTGTTCATCTGTCACCTCCTCTGTGGCGCACAAGCGCCTTGCCGACAACACACAAGGGTCGGCTCCGGTCGATGTGCGGATAATGCGATGAGAGACGGCGCATCCGGCGCCGCCAGGGAAGTGACAAACAGTATACGCCGTGGCGAGACACAACAGTGCACCCGGCCACCGCTTCCACAGTTTCTGACCAGGCGTCGGCATAAAGCGACAGCCTTGGCCTTTGCCCGAAAACTGTCTCGGCACCCCGGCCGGTCAGGCTAGCCGCGCACCCAACTGCCCTATGCCCTGCTGGTAGACATAGCGGTCCTGCTGTTCGGTAGAGTCTCCAGCCAGACGCGGGTGGGGCCGATCTGGTTAAAGGTATAGACGTGCAAGCCGACGAAGCCCGTGCTTCCATCCCCCAGGCACGGCCAGAGACCCCGCAGCAGGGCGTCGGGGCGATAGACGGCCGGCCCGAACAGGCGGGTCATCCAACCACCCTGACGCTGCAAGGTCCGTACCGAGTGGCCGAGACCGAGCCGCAGGGCGATGCTGAGCAGCCGCTTGCGCTCCATCACCCCGGGTATGCCGGCATGGACCGGCAGGGGCAGGCCGAGCCGCTGCTGCCGATCGCGCCAGGCCAGCAGGGGGCCCGGTTCGAAGCAGAGCTGGGTGACGGCATAGTCGGCGAGCGCCGCCTTGGCCTCAAGATCGCACTGCAGGGACGCCGTCTCGATATGGTGATGGCCTTCCGGATAGGCGGGTACCCCGACCCGCTCGGGCCGCGTGGACAGCCGTGCCATGGCCTCGAGCAGCGAAAGGCCATGGGGAAAGTCACCCACTGGGCGCTCGGCGTCGCCGCCCACCACGAAGACGTCCTCGACGTCTAGCACCGCCAGACGCGCCAGCAGCCGCTCCAGGTGGGTGCGGTCGCGCACCAGGCGGGCGGAGAGGTGCGGCACCACCCGAAAGCCGGCCCCCGCCAGCCATTCGCTGGCCTCCAAGGTGCGCTCGAGGCCGTGGCGCGGCGAGCAGGTCACGGTGACCACGGCGCCTTCCGGCAGCGCCGCGGCGGCCTCCTGCATGCCGCGGATAGGGAGCAGCTCGTAACGGGTCGCCGGCCACGCCGGGCGGGCGAGGGCCGCCAGGGCGGCCCGATTGGCATCGTTCATGGCGCCTCCAGGCTATTGACGCCCTACTCCACTCGGGGCTGATCCGTCGACAGGTCTACGAGGAGGCGCTGTGAACCCATCCCTGGGCGCTACCGATTCCATCCCTGGAATCGGACCTCCTCTTCGACCTGTCCCCGGCGCCCCTCGTTATATCGCGCAGTTTGCCTCGTGAGGAGAGTCACCCCTTGGGAATCGCCTTGCTCGGGTCGTGGAAGGGCTTCTCTACCACCACGGCGTCCTGCAGGCCGGTATTGGCCTCGATGCGCAGCGGCGTGCCCAGCTCGGCGTAGGCGATGGGCACCATGGCGTAGCCGATATTGCGCTCCTGGCGCGGCGAGCGGGTGGCCGAGGTCACCTGGCCGATGCGCTCGCCGTCCGGGGCATGGACCGGGAAGACGTCGATCATTGAGCCATCGGTGAAGTACCCCACGCTGGGTCCGTCGATCTCCACCCCCACCAGCTTGCGCGACACCCCCTCGGCCTTGATCCGCTCCAGGGCGGCGCGGCCGATGAAGTCGTCGTCCCCCCGCAGGTCGACCATCCAGTCGTAGCCCATGCCCACCTCGAAGGGGTTGGTGTCGTACCAGATGTCGCAGCCGAAGGCGAGGATGCCGCCTTCGATGCGGCGGATGTGGCAGGGTCCGAT
>SKVX01000223.1 GCA_007129225.1 Halomonas sp. | reverse complement strand
TGGCATTGTTGTCAGTACTGGCGTTGTCAACGTAATTGCCTTCATTCATCTGCTTGCTATCGATGGTGGCACCAGCATATTGATGGCTCTTTAATCCAACAACTCCTACAACAACAATATGGCTGGCGAAGCCTTCGTAATGCTCGAAGTTAATGTTCTTTTCGTTTGTGACGGTTGAATCGATACTGCTGCTGGCTGAGTAGCCTCCAGCAGGAGTACTGACTTCAGCAAGGGCTGCGCCGGAGGTGAACAGAGCTGTAACGGCGATAGCGATGGGTGCTTTCTTGAAAGTCTTCATGAAGATTACTCCTGAATGAACCAATGGTTTTACTCGGTTGAAATGGCAATGTACCGCTCAGTTCTTCCCCATCCTGAAGCGAAAGCTGTTGCTGGTCGCATTGCCCCTTCCTGCGGACTGGTTGACCTGGACGACACCCGTCGTGCCGCGAAAGGCCGAGGACTCCACCTCGACATCTCGCCGCGATGAACGAGAGTCGTCCGGGTCCTGCTCCTGCCCGCTTCCACCGGAAAGCACCTGACTGAGATTCTCACTGGTCAGTGAGCTTCCCCGCACGCCCAGGGCCACACTCATGGTGTTGCTCTGGACATTCTGTGACCCCGCCGCCTGATTAACGGATATCCAGCCAGTGGACTGGCTCAGGGCATTTTCCCTGATACTCACACTGGCCCTATCAGGCTCGAGGCTGTTGTTACCTTTTACTTGCTGCACCACGATGTTGTTCGCCAGTGCATTGGAGCCGATGGCGATCGCGCCCGAGTTGCTCTGAAGGTTGTGGTCTCCAGCAGCGATATTGATGTTCACCGCGCCGCTGACGCCCTTCAGCGCGCCACCCGAGATGGAAGAGACGGCGCTGTACGTCGTGGTGAACACATGGCGAACGTCACTCTCCGGCATCGCTTGTTGTCCCAGGGCGAGCGGCGAGGCCAGCAATGCCAGCTTCAGGCAGACCAGCACCCGAACGCAGTGGATGTCTCTGGCGATAGTGGCCAGAGAGCAAACTTCCCGCAGGCTGCCTGCTGTCTTGCGAAGGCTTGCTGTACGACGGCGCATCGAAATCATCGGTCATCACCTGATGGTTGTGGTGCTCATGGACTGGCGCTGATGGTTGTTTTTACCCTTCTGCTGCTGGCTACCGGTAGAACCTCCACCAGAGCGAGCGCCACGGCCCTCGTCCCAAAGGATGACGCCCAGGGATTCGTCCAGCTCCAGCTCGCGGGAAGGAACGAATCGTCCCCTGACGTCATCGAGCTGGCGCGCATCCAGTGCCTTCGAGGCATCGACACCTGGTAGCGTGTCCCAAGTAGCCTTGTTGGCAAGATTGGTATCTGCCTCGCCGTAGAAGCCGTTCAGGCCCTGGGCCGTGGCATTCGCAGATATCGTCACGGAGAAAAGGGCACAGAAGACCAGCACAGCGCTTTGTACTGACCAAGGCTGCATACGCCGGACCGCTGGGATATCTGTCGTCGGTGTGGTCTTCATGGCACCTCTCCTGAAAGAGTCACCGAGTACATAGCAACGCCCATGCCATAAAAATATCCATTTATTTTCAATAGGTTATAGAAACCATGAGGAGCAACGACTGTAACAAATGTGAAACTCTTCAAGACAAAGACACGCATTGCTTATCGGAAACCTCTCTCCAGGCGCACAGCGGCGCTCTCCTCCGCAGGAATGCATACGAGTGGAAACCTGGTGAAACACATTTGATGAAAGCAGGCATGTAATAGCCGCAAATGACTGTTTTTGCTTTAATAATTTGGCTTAAGAGTAGATGGCAATCACCCTCCAGAGTGGTAATTGCCATCTGCCAGACTTAGGAAATCAATCAAGGACAAATGAAACGGAGAGGGGTATCGACACAGCACCAAAAGTGATGAAAAAACTTATCCTAATGAAAAATGGTTATTAACCTTCTGGCCATATTTGACCGAGACTACAATTGGCGCTTTAACGTTTTGTTACAGTCAGGAATATGCTCAAGCTGAAGGAAACAACTGCTATGGACAATATAGAGCGTCACGTTCTTCTCGTGACCGACATCAATCCGCAGTCGAAGCTGTTTATCGAATATATTCAGCAAAAATTCGAGCATGATATCGTCGCCATCAGCGACAGCGAAGTTCCGCAAGTCGATGAAAAACAGCCAACTTTGGTCATTCTCGACCTCGATCACCTCAGCGAAGCCAGCATGCAGCGCTGGCAGGAGATCGCCGATGAGAATGAAGCGATCAGTCTTGCTGCGTTCAATGTCCGTGGAGAGGATCATGCCGTCGAATTGCTCTCGACACTGAACCTCCAGGGAATTTTCTACCGCAATGACAGCATCGAACTGATCTGCAAGGGCATGCAGGCCCTGCAGGATGGCAGCCTGTGGATGTCACGCGCACTCATGTCAAGAATGATATTGTTGCTCCGGCGACAGCAGATGAACTCCTATCGTCCTGCCTGCGGACTGACACAGCGAGAACTCGAGATCATCGGGCTTCTTGGCACAGGCTCCACCAATTCGGAAATTGCCGAAAAGCTGTTCGTCAGCGAACACACCGTCAAGTCCCATCTCTACAATATTTTCAGGAAGATCAAGGTGCACAACAGGTTGCAGGCCATGAACTGGGCGAGGAGAAACCTTTTTAGCGTACCGCCAAGTTTTCGCAGGGAAGTGAAGCATTGACCCTACTTTAAACTGACCGGCACGAATTGATACGAAGTGGTGTAATGATTACCTAGAGCATCCATCATGGCTAAGCCCTATGCGTTAATTATGGTGGACCGTACGCCAGGTCGAAGCGACGCGTTGACAGATTACCTGTCGTATCATGGTTGGAATATCTCTCTTTTTTCTGGCTACACTGAAGCAAGAAGAGAGCTGGCCAGGAACGCCTTCTCCGCTGGTCTGGTCCAAGTGCAAGACGAGACAGATGCCTCTCTTCTGGATATCGAAAAACTGATACTTTCCAGTGAATTCGAATGGATTGCACTGGCAGACCCGTGCTGCGTCTTCAGCCCTGCCCTTCGGCAAACCGTCAGTCGGCTTTTTCACAGCATTCATACTCTCGACGCCGACAGGCAATCCCTTGACTGCCTCCTGGCACACCTTGTTCAAATGCACACGGTCAGTTTGAAGGCAAAGCAAGCTGCCACATTGCAGATCGGTGACAGGCAAATTGTCAGCAATAATTCCGCAATGAGAAAAATCATAAGGCAGATCAGGACGCTGGCGTCTGTCGATGCACCGGTATTCATTACCGGAGAGTCCGGTACCGGCAAGGAACTCGCCGCCAGGGCGATTCATGAATATTCCTCTCGCTCCCAAGGCCCCTTCATCACCGTGAACTGTGGTGCCATTCCTGCCGGCCTGATTCAATCCGAACTTTTCGGTCATGAAAAAGGCGCCTTTACCGATGCCAATCAACGACGCATCGGGAAAATCGAGGCTGCCTCAGGGGGAACGCTTTTCCTTGATGAAGTCAGTGACCTACCTTATCCGTTGCAAGCCAATTTCCTACGCTTCATTGAGATCAAAAAGATAAGTCGTCTTGGCAGTCACATGGAAACGACAGCCGATGTGAGAATCATTTCGGCATCGAATGCCTGCATGGAAGAGCGACTGTCCCGTGGAGAGTTCCGTCAAGATCTCTTCTTCAGGCTCAATGTTCTGGCGTTACACTTACCTCCCTTGCGAGAAAGAAAGGAAGATATCGAGCTTCTGACACAGCTTTTCTTCGAGCAATTTCTTCACTATAAGAATGGTAAGCTTTCAGGATTCAGCCAGGATGCCTTGTCATTCATGATGGAATACGATTGGCCGGGCAATATCAGAGAGCTGATGAATACCGTATGTCGCTCAATGCTGATGTCTAGAAAAAAATATATCGAAAGATCAGACCTGCGCCTGGGTAGCCAAAAGGCGAGCGGAAAAACCCTTACCCTGGAAGCGATACGCGACGCAGCTGAGCGGAACACTGTCATCAGCGCCTTGAAGCGGAATCATCATAATGTCGCACGCGCTGCACGTGAAACAGGTGTCTCCCGTGTGACCTTCTATCGATTGATGGATAAGTATCAGATCGTCCGAGTTAATGAGCGACCAACAAATGATGCCTGATTTCGAGCATCTCACACAATCAACCATAACCAGTGAATTGCAACGATTTCACACCAGTTGACCAACGCCAATGAAGGGATACCGAGGCCATGAAAAAACAACCGCTCGTCACATTGATACTACCCGCCATACTGGCTCTGGCCATATCCCAGGCCACCCATGCCCAGGATGCAACGCCTCCCGCCGGCGTGACATCGCCTGTGGGTCAGGCACCGGCAGCGACCGAGCCACAGCAGCCCGAAGTCCAGGCCATCGCCGACATTGGTGGCGTGCTGACGCCACGCGGACGCCTGGTGATCGAACCCTCCCTGCAGTACTCCCATTCTGGGGTCAATCGCTTGACCTTCCGCGGCATCGAGATTCTCAGCACCCTGCTGATCGGGGTATTCAGCGCGGAGGAAGCCGAGCGGGATATCTGGACGGCGTCACTGACGGGGCGCCTGGGGGTCACCGACCGGCTGGAGATGGAGCTCAAGGTGCCCTATGTCTATCGCGATGATACTTTGAGAGCCACCGTGCCCACAGTGGGTGATGACAGCTTTGACATTGATCGCGACCTGTCGGGCAATGGCCTTGGGGATATCGAGGTCACCGCACGCTATCAGCTTAACCGCGGCCAGAACGGCTGGCCCTTCTTCGTCGGCAACCTGCGCTACAAGAGCGTCACCGGTGACGGACCCTTCGATATTGCCCGGGATTCCGACGGCATCGAACGGGAACTGGCCACGGGTTCCGGTTTCCACGCCATCGAGCCGAGCATTACCGCGCTTCTCCCCTCCGACCCTGCGGTGTTCTTCGCCAATATCGGCTACCTCTACAACATGAGCGATAACGTCAATACCCAGATCACCGACGAGATACGTATCGGCAAAGTCGATCCCGGCGATGCGGTGCGGCTGAGCTTCGGCATGGCCTACGCCATCAACCCGCGCTCCTCCTTCACCCTGGGCTTCAAGAACGATTTCATCGACAAGACCCGAACCACCTATTTCGAAGATGATCGAACCACAACCCAAAGCTCACGCACGCTCAATGTGGGCTCGCTGCTGCTGGGCTGGTCCTACCAGCTCAATCAGGATGTCTCGGTCAACCTCGGCCTGGAGCTGGGCGTTACCGACGACGCACCCAATACCGTGCTGACGCTTCGGGTGCCCTTCGGTACCGGTGTCTTCTGAGCAAGCGCAAGGGCCGGTGCCTGGCACCGGCCCTGCATGACGAAAAGCAGACAGAAGCCTAACGCGCCAGGGATTCCGTAATGGCATGGCGCTGCTGGGCGGCCCGCAGGGCCGGCATGTTGTTGATCTGAACGCCGATATCGAGTCGTTGCTGGATGTCCCGCTCCGAGGCATTGCTGACCACGCTACCGAGGATGGCGTTCTTGGTCGCCGTGTGGAATACCGAGGTGAAGCCCTTGCTGTCGTTCACCACCACCCCGGAGACACCCTTCATACCGACCAGATTGATGCCGTTCGGCGTCAGCTCCATGATGGTGTTGCCACTACCCTTCCCTACCTGGCTGACAACTTGGCCATCGAAAAAATCATTCTGGCTGATCGTGTGTGACACAACCTCGGTCCCTGCCCCATTGATGACGAATACGGTATTCATTCGCACGTTGTCCACCAGGGTCTGCAGGGTCGCCCCGAAACTCATGTCGAGCCCGGCGATCTGGAAGCCCCCTCTCAACTCCTCCATCTCCGCTACCTCTAGCGGCTTGAGGTGAGCGAAGTCGGACGCCTGAAGGGTGGCACTTGCCATCCACAACAGTGAGAGGCACAAACCACCGAGGACGCGAGACCTGACAGCATGTAACTGACAGCATGCATTCGCTAGGTGTTGAGATCGGCTTGCTTTCATGGCTTCATCGTCCCAGTTCATTGATCGCCGGCAACTGCAGCAGCATCGAGGCCACGTCGCTTCGATCGACGCCATTGCCAACGGGAGCCGCTGGCCGAATCTGCCAGTCGCGCTCATGGTTGAAATTGGCCTTGGCTACGTCGGTATAAGCCCGCGCGCCCAGCACCGTGCCGCTCCAGATCGATTCGAAATGTGCCTTGGGCACAGCCACGGTACCCACTGCCGGATCGCCCACCAGCACGTTGCCGCGATCCATGCCCTTGATGACGACGAAATGGCGATAGCCGCCGGTATTGATCAAAGTGATGGCGGGGACTCCGATTCGTGCGAGATCATCGAGCTCAACCCTGAAACCATCCGATTGCATCCCCTGGGCGTCCAGGTAGCGTTTCATATCGAGCATGGAGAAGCCGTGTTCCTTGATATGCTCCACTTCACCGGCATGGATCATCGACTCGAAGACTTCCGCCTCCGTGGTCGGCCTGCCGTAGTGATAGCTGAGCAGTGTTGCAACCGCCGCCGCGCCACAGCTGTAGTCGTACTGCTGGGGGATCACGCCATCCCATCGCATTTCCTGATGGCTCCTGGCCGGTACCGTCACGGAACCGAACCCGCCATTGAGGGTTATCGCCACACCCGCCTGAAGTGGCATCGCCTGTAGGCTCATGACAAGGCAGAACGACAGGACGCCGACCCAACGCATGGTTCTGGTCATTCTCCACCCCTCTCTTTCCCGACCTTTCCCGGCACCAACCCGTCGCTCAAGCCTACTGCGGTGCATAGATACTGATACTGACACCCGTCGAGACGGCATTGGCATGCCCTGTCATGAGGTTCATCAGCATGATTCCGGAAACCCTGTCCATCGCATTGGCCTCGATGCTGATATTGCCCGAGACAATGCTATCGGCGGTGAAAGATGCCCCCTTTGCCACGGCGTTCATGTTCTGAATGCTCTGGACGTTGACCAGATCCCTGAATCCTTCCCTGCCGGAGATCGTCTCCAGCTCGCTGGCATCCATGTGATGTAGCGCATCGAAGCCCGTCGTCGGCACCTCCGCCATTGCCAGGGAAGAGATGCTTCCCAGACCAACCACCACTGCGGCACAGATTCCCTGCCCGATTCGTTTCATGGCACTGCTTCCTCTTTCGGCTACCTATCCAAGAGGGCCGGTGGCAAATACCACCGGCCCTCGACTCGTGGGAGCTATCAGTTACCGATACTGACGTTGCTATGCGCTGCCACGTTGGTACCCGCCAGCTGCGAGTTGTAGATGCCGGTTGAGAGGTTCATGTTGGCGATACCGCCGAATGTCCCGGCGCCCGCCGCCATGGAGGCACTGCCGGTGACGAGCGAGGCGTTGCCGCCATTGCCGCCGTTGCCGCCGTTACCGCCGGCGCCAGCGTAGGCATAGGCATTACCGCTGGCAGCGGTACCGCCACCGCCGCCTCCGCCGTTGCCGGTGGAGTTGCCGCCATTACCTGCCATGGCATCGCCACCCGCTCCTCCGTCACCGCCAACGCCGGTGCCACTGCCGGTGCCGCTGCCGCTGCCGCTGCCGTTGCCGCCAGTACCACCGGCCACACTGGGCGAGGCGTGCGCATTCCCGCTGCTGCTGCCACCTGCGTCGGCCGAAACACCGTTGTTATCGTCGATGTCGTCTCCGGCGAAGTTACCGGCCATGCCGCCGTAGGCATTGCTGCCGGCGCCACCGCTGCCATTGCTGCCATTGGCATCACCACCCTCACCGGCTCCCATGCCAAGGCCCAGGCCGAGACCGGTGCCATCACCGCCATCGTCACCGTCTCCGCCATATGCCTGGGAGTGGCCAGCGTCACCGCCGGTGCCATTCCCGCCGCCGCCGCCGACGCCAAGGCCGACACTCGCGGCCAGGGCATCGCCACCGCTGCTACCGGAACCGCCAC
>SKVX01000089.1 GCA_007129225.1 Halomonas sp. | reverse complement strand
TTGCCGATCGGGCGGAGTAGCGGCATGGCGGAAGCATCCCTGGAGCAACCCGCCGACGCACCCTTCGTCGCCTTCGACCAGGTGAGCCTTGCCTATGACGATTCGGGCAACGCCATCGAGGACATCACGCTGACCATCGAGGAGGGGGAATTCGTCGCCTTCGTTGGCCCCAGCGGCTGCGGCAAGTCGACCTTCATGAAGCTCTGTACCGGGCTGCATGGCCCCACCGCGGGCCAGGTAAGGGTGGATGGTACGCCGGTGAGCGGTCCGCTGAAGATATCGGGCATGGCCTTCCAGAATGCCAACCTGCTGCCCTGGCGTACCACCCTGGACAACGTCCTGCTGCCGCTGGAGATCGTCAAGCCCTACCGCTCGCAGTTCCGCAAGCGCCGGGCCGAGTTCGTCGGCTGGGCCCGGGACCTGCTGCGCACCGTGGGGCTCGAGGGCTACGAGGACCAGTTTCCCTGGCAGCTCTCCGGTGGCATGCAGCAGCGGGCGTCGATCTGCCGGGCGCTGATCCACCGCCCGCGGCTGCTGATGCTCGATGAACCCTTCGCCGCCCTGGACGCCTTTACCCGCGAGGAGCTCTGGTGCGTGCTGCGCGACCTGTGGGAGGCCCAGCGCTTCACCGTGGTGCTGGTGACCCATGATCTACGCGAGGCGGCCTTCCTGGCCGACACCGTCTACGTGATGAGTCGGCGGCCTGGCCGCATCATCGAGCGGCGCACCATCGATTTGCCACGCCCGCGTGAACTGGCGATCACCTACGAGGAGCCGTTCACCGGTCTGGTACAGAGCCTGCGCAAGCAGATCGGCGAGATCCGCGGCACCTGATCGAGGATGTGACATGCAACTGAGTGACAAGAGCCGCCAGCGGATCGCACCCTGGGCGGCGGTAGTGATCCTTGTTCTGGTCTGGGAAGCCACGGTACGCCTGCTCGACGTACCGGAGTTTATCTTTCCCAGTGCCTGGGCCACGGCCCAGGCACTGGTGACCTACGCCGGCCCCATCGGCATGCACTCCTGGCAGACCTTCTGGACCACCATGGTGGGCTTTGGCATCGGTGTGGCCGTGGGCCTGCTGCTGGGCTTCATCATTGGCTCGTCGAAGTTTCTCTACCATGCCTGCTATCCGCTGCTGGTGGGTTTCAACGCCATACCCAAGGTCGCCTTCGTGCCGATCCTGGTGGTGTGGTTCGGCATCGGCTCGGTGCCGGCGATCCTTACCGCCTTCCTGATCTGCTTCTTCCCCATCGTGGTCAACGTGGCCACCGGGCTTGCCACCCTGGAACCGGAAATGGAGGACGTGCTACGAGTGCTTGGGGCGAAGCGCCTCGACGTGCTGCTAAAGGTAGGCATGCCGCGCTCGCTGCCTTACTTTTTCGCCTCGCTGAAGGTGGCCATCACCCTGGCCTTCGTCGGCACCGTGGTGTCCGAAACGGTGGCCTCCAATCAAGGTATCGGTTACTTGATGATGAGTGCCGGCTCGCAGATGCGCATGGGGCTGGTGTTCGCCGGGCTTATCGTGATCAGCGCCATGGCGATGGTGATGTATGAGCTGTTTGCGGTGCTGGAGAAGCGGATGACGGGGTGGGCCCATCGGGGGCAGCGCTAGAACGCTTTCTCCAGGTCGAAGCGCGGCACCGGTTCCCCCTGTACCTCGACGGTCTCGGTGAACATGGCTAGCGGCCGCACCCACAGGCCGTAATCGCCGTAGAGGGCACGATAGACCACCAGGGGCTCCTCGGTTTCGCTGTGATGGGCGACACCCAGCACCTCGTAGCGATTGCCCTTGTAGTGGCTGTAGATGCCGGGGACGGGATGGGGGGTTGTCATCGGGGACTCCGTGCAATGAGGCGGGTTAGGGAGGGTCACTCGCCGGGTGCGGCGGATAGCCGGGCCAGCCTGGCCAGCACCCGCGAGACGGCAGCAAAACCGAAGCTGCCGGTGACGAAGGTGGCGGCGCCGAAGCCCGAGGCGCAGTCGAGCCGCGTCGATTCGCCGGTCCCCGGCTTCTGGAAGCACACCTCGCCATCGCTGCCCGGATAGACCAGCTGCTCGTCGGAATAGACGCACTCCACCGAGAAGCGGCGCTTGGGGTTGCGCGAGAAGCCGAAGTCACGGCGCAGCCGCGCGCGCACCTTGGCCAGCAGGGGGTCGTGCTCGGTACGGCTGAGGTCGGCTATGCGGATACGCGTCGGGTCGGTCTGGCCGCCGGCGGCGCCGGTCACCGTGATCGGCAGCTTGCGCCGCTTGCACCAGGCGATGAGCGCGGCCTTGGCCAGCACGCTGTCGATGGCATCCACCACGTGGTCGGCATCCTGGGGAATGCGCTCGGCCAGGTTGGTGGGGGTGACGAAGGCGGTGTCCGCCACCACCTGGATGCCCGGCTGGATTTCACGGCAGCGCTCGGCCAGGACTTCCACCTTGGGGCGGCCGATGGTGCCGTCCAGGGCGTGTAGCTGTCGGTTGACGTTGGATACACAGACGTCGTCCAGGTCGATCAGCGTGAGCTTGCCGATGTCCGAGCGGGCCAGTGCCTCCACCGCCCAGCTGCCCACGCCGCCGACGCCAACCACCACCACGTGGGCGGTGCGAAAGCGCTCGGCGGCACGGGAGCCATAGAGCCGGCGGATGCCGCCGAAACGAAGGTCGTGGTCATGCTGGGTGGCGGGGTCGCCGTGGCTCGAGAATGGGGCTGTCATGATAGGTGGCTCGGACTCCCGGTCAGGCAGTGGGTTCGCGGTTGGGGGCGCTGAGGCCGGCGTTGTTCACCGGCAGGTGGCCGCCCCAGCCGAAGCGTTCGAACAGTGCCGACATGGAGGCGTCCAGTGCGCAGCTCAAGGTCAGCCGATACGCCTCGAACGGATGGTCGAAGGCCAGGCCCACGGCGGCCAGCAGCAGCCGCGGGCACGCCAGCTGCTCCTTGAAGAAGCGGTTGTGGTTGCCCTTGCCGTGCTTGGCGTCGCCGATGATGGGGTAGCCCCGCTGTGCCAGGTGGCGGCGGATCTGGTGGCGGCGCCCGGTCACGGGCGATGCCTGCATCAACGAGTAGCGGCTCTGGGGGTAGCGGTCCACCTGCACCGGCAGCTCGACGCTGTCGAGCCGCCTCACTTCGGTCATCGCCTCCATGGCCGGCATTTCCGCCTTGGGGCGGCTGCCGTCCTCTTCGCGCAGCGGATAGTCTAGCCAGTCGTGCTCGGGGCCGACACCGCGAACCACCGCCAGGTAGCGCTTGGTGACCCGGCGTTCGGTAAAGGCCTCCGCCAGGCGGCCCGCCGCGGCCGTCGACAGGGCGAAGACCATCGCCCCCGAGGTGGGGCGGTCCAGTCTGTGCACCGGGTAGACCCGCTGGCCGAGCTGGTCGCGCAGGCGCTGCAGCAGGAATTCGCGCTCACCCCGTGCCAGGGCCGTGCGGTGCACCAGCAGGCCGGCCGGCTTGTGCACGGCGACCAGGTGTTCATCCCGGTGGAGAATCGTCAACGCTTCCGACATGTCAGCCTGGCTCGTGGAACGGGGCCGCCATTGTCGCCGCCCCGCGGGGCGTTGTCACCTCGGTGCTCTTCACCTCGGTGCTTGTCGCCTAGAGAACCTGGCCGCCGTGCATGCCGTCATTCGCTGTCCTGGCAGTTGCCCCGTTGAAGGATGCCGCGGGCGATGCGTTCGATACCCTGGCGATAGGCGGCCTGGCGGTAGGAAATCGACTCCTTATCGGCCCGCTCCAGCACCAGCCGGCCCTGGCTTTCGATCCGTTCCGCCAGGCGCTCGTTGACGGTCTCCTCCGACCAGCGCTCGCCGGTGAGGTTCTGCACCCACTCGAAGTAGCTGGCGATGACGCCGCCGGTATTGGCCAGCACGTCCGGCAGGACCGGAACGCCCCGCTCGTCGAGCGCCGCCTCGGCCTTGCTGGTAACCGGGCCATTGGCGATCTCGAGCAGGGCCTTTGCCTTCACCTGGCCCACGTTGTCGTCGTGAATCTGATCCTCGAGCGCCGCCAGTGCCAGCACATCGACATCCAGGGTCAACAGGTCGTCCCGGTCGAGGTGCTCGACGTCCTCGGCGATACAGACCGACTCATCGCAGTAGACGAGGTCGTGCAGCCGCTGGTTCCTTGTCTTCTGCTGCATGATCGGCTCCGGGTCCAGCCCTTCGTCGCTGCAGATGGCGCCGCCCGAGTCGGAGAGGGCGACGATGCGATAGCCGCGCTCGTGGGCCAGGCGGGCAAAGTGGTAGGCGGCATTGCCGAAGCCCTGGATGGCCAGGGTCGTGTCTTCCGGCTTGCGCTGCTCACGCTTGGCCCACTGGTCAAGCACGTGCAGGGCGCCACGCCCGGTGGCCGCCACTCGGCCGAGGGACCCGCCCAGGGCCGGTGGCTTGCCGGTAATCGCAGCAGGCTCCTTGCCGCGCACGATATGGTCGTATTCGTCGGCCATCCAGCCCATCACCGTGGCGTTGGTGTTGACGTCCGGTGCGGGGATGTCGCGCCGGGGGCCCATCACATCGGCAATGGCGCGAATGTAGCCCCGCGCGAGCCGCTCCAGCTCGAGGCGGGAGAGCTGCTTGGGGTCGACCTTGACCCCGCCCTTGCCACCGCCGTAGGGCAGGTCGACGACGGCGCACTTCACCGCCATCCAGAAGCTCAGCGTGGTGACCTCCAGCTGATCGACGTCGGGGTGGAAGCGAATCCCACCCTTGGCAGGGCCCAGGGTGGTGTCATAGTGCACTCGCCAGCCGGGGAAGACGCGCAGCCGCCCATCGTCCATGCGCACCGACACGCTCACCTGTAGCGACAGACTGGGCTGCATCAGGCGCTCGATCACATCGTCGTGTACGTCGAGTGCGGCGAAGACATCTTCCAGGCGCGAACGGGCATCGTCGAAGAGATTGGCATGATCCATTTGCCGTGACATCGTCATCCTCCATTGTCGGGATGGGGTAGTGGCCGATATGAAGAAAGCGTAGCAGCCATCCTTCCTTGTCATCGGAGTGTTGGTCTTCAAATGGCCCAATTGGCGGGGGCCAAGCCCCCATTGCTCTCCAGGGTCCAGCGGTTATGTACGCTATCAGACGGATAACCCTCTGCCCCTATCTTTATGCTACGAGAAATTTGCGCGTCCTGAGCTCCAGCCGTAAATGCAGCAGGCCCATCCACCACCAACAGGACCGATCACATGGCCCCAAAACCCAAACCCATCAACCTCGCCCTTCAGGGTGGTGGTGCGCATGGCGCCTTCACTTGGGGGGTGCTTGATCGGATTCTCGAAGACGGGCGGTTGCAGATCGCGGGGATCTCGGGCACTTCGGCGGGGGCGATGAACGCGGTGGTGCTGGCCGATGGCTTTTCCCGCGATGGTCCGGAAGGCGGGCGTGCTGCCCTAGAGCACTTTTGGCGATGCATGGGCAACGGCGCAAAGCAAAGCCTGATGATACGCACGCCCTACGACGTTTTGACGGGCAACTGGGGGCTGGAAAACAACCCCATGTATCAAGCTCTGGATGCACTTTCCCGGGTGGCTTCTCCCTATCAGGTTAATCCGATGAATATCAATCCATTGCGCGATCTGGTGGAGAAGAACATTGATTTCAACATGGTGCGTAGATGCACGGCGTTCAAACTGTTCATCTCGGCCACCAACGTGGAGAGCGGCAATGTCAAGATATTCCCCCGCGAGGAGTTAACGGTGGACATGGTGATGGCTTCGGCCTGTCTACCGCATCTCTACAAGGCAGTCGAGATCGACGGCGTGCCATATTGGGATGGCGGCTACATGGGTAATCCATCGCTGTTTCCCTTTCACGGCAAGACCGGTACCGACGACATCGTGGTGATCCAGATCAATCCGATTGAGCGCAAGGGCGCGCCGATGACCCCCCAAGACATACAGAACCGGATGAACGAGATCAGTTTCAACAGTAGCCTGATCAAGGAGCTGCGCGGGATAGACTTCGTCGACCGGCTGATCCGCCAGGGCAAGCTCTCGGCGGATGAATACTGTCAGGTACGGGTGCATATCGTAGAAAACCAGGCGGAGCTGAAACCGCTGGGTGCTTCATCGAAGATGAATGTCGAATGGGAGTTTCTCACCAAACTGCGTGATCTTGGCCGTGACACCGTCACACGCTGGCTTGATGAGAACTTTGCAGCCATCGGCGAGCGCTCGAGTGTCGATCTTCGTCAGATTTTCCAGGGCATCGGCGCCCAGCACCAAGGTTAGGGGCGACAAGAGCCTTGGGCATGAAGCTTACAGGAGGCATGGAGCTCCGATGGCCCGCCACAGGCGATCGCCATCGGGGCTCGCCATGGTTGGCCATGGTTGGCCATGGAAGCGTCCTTGTTCGATGGCGAGCATCGGGTGATAGGGGGGCGCCCGGTTAATTCGGGGAGCATTTACACTGCGTAACCATTATATGGTGCTTCTAGCGTTGAGAGGCAGTGGGGAGTAGTTGAGAGTTAGTGGAGAAGTCGTGGACACCAGGATAGCGTCCAACCGACACTTATCCGATCGTTCCATGCATCGTTCCATAAACCAACAGGAGCCATCATGTCCTCAACCGTATTGATCACCGGTGCCAATCGTGGCGTCGGCCTGGCACTGGCCCGCCACTATCATGGCGAGGGCTGGCAGGTGATTGGAGTCTGTCGCCAAGCTTCCGCCGAGCTGGATGAAGTGGCCAGCCGGGTGGTGACAGGTATCGACGTGACCCGTGCCGATGATGTGGCCCGGCTTGCCGGTGAAATGAAGGGCCAGCGGCTCGACCTGCTGATCAACAATGCCGGCCTGCTGCGCGACGAGTCCCTTGGCGAGCTGAACTTCGACACCATTCGCGAACAGATGGAGATCAACGCCTACGCCCCCCTTGCGATCGTCGAGGCGCTGCTCGACAACCTGGGGGAGGGCGCCAAGATTGCCAACATCACCAGTCGCATGGGCTCGATCGCCGATAACGACTCCGGCGGCCGTTACGGCTACCGCGCCTCCAAGGCGGCGCTCAACGCCTTCGGCAAGTCGTTGGCCATGGACCTGGCGCCGCGTGGAATAGCGGTCATTCAGCTCCACCCCGGTTTCGTGAAGACCCGCATGGTCAACTTCGGTGGCCTGATATCGCCGGAAGAGGCCGCCGCCGGCATCGCGGCGCGCATCGAGGCACTGAACCTGGAGACCACCGGCACCTTCTGGCACAGCAACGGCGAGCCTCTGCCCTGGTAAATTGCGAGCGGTGACAGCAGCAGCGGCTCATGCGTCGTTCGCGCTGGCTGGCACGCCAGCTTCACATGGCCATCGTCTGTGTGCTGCACGAACTCAACCTGGCGGGGACCTATGCCGACAGGGTCTGGCTGATGGAGACCGGCCAGCGTATCGCGGCAGGCCGCCCGGGGAGGTGCTGCAGCCCGAGTGTCTCGCGCGGACCTACCGCGCCGAACTGCAGGCTCTGGGGAGGCCAGGCGGTGGCGCTTCCTGGCTGGCGCTGAAGCCTTGAGCCGGTATTACTCTGCCGTATGCGCCCGCTCAATCTGAACACATCGCCTGGGGGCGAGACCTCGGTGGTCTTGAAGCCAGGCCTGCCGGGTGGCGGCTCCATCGCTTCATGGGTTGATCGCCTCGTCGGCCCGCACGCGAACATAGGAGCCCGGCGCCTCCTCGATGGGGGGATAGTGTTCACCACCGGGCTCGCGGGCGGGTACCTGACCACCGCCGTGACGCTTGACCCAGTTGCGCCACTCCGGCCACCAGGAGCCCGGGTGATGGATGGCCGAGGCCAGCCAGCGCTCGGGGTCGCGGGGCAGGTGGCTATAGGTCCGGTAGCCGTACTTCGGCGAGCCGGCGGGGTTGATGACCCCGGCAATATGGCCGGAGCCGCCGAGCAGGAAGCGGGGTCGCCCGCCCAGCAGGTGCGCGCCGCGGTAGCAGGAC
>SKVX01000422.1 GCA_007129225.1 Halomonas sp. | reverse complement strand
GTGCAGGGTCACCAGGCACAAAAATGCCGCCCCGACGGCGGCATGGTCATTCAAGACACAGGTATGCCGCCCCGCTTCAGGAGCGCCACCACGTCCGGCTCGAATGAATGTGATCTGGTGAGGTCATACCCCAATAGTGCCGTTGTGCCGGGCTGGCTGTCAATCCGCCGGAGACGCCTGCCCACCTTGCCGTGTCAACGACCTCCAGTTTACACGGCGCGGCTGGCCAGCCCTGTCCACAGTCTCTATTATCGAGCCAATGCGCTGCCGCAAAAAGGAGATTTACGATGCGCCCATCCCGCCACGCCCTTCTCTGGCTGGCCCTACCCCTGGCTGCCATGGCCGTCACTACCCAGGCAATAGCATCACCCAAGGTGGTGGCTACATTCTCGATTCTCGGTGACCTCGTGGCCCAGGTCGGGGGCGATGACATTCACCTGGTGACGCTCACCCCGCCCGGGGCCGAAGTCCATGAATGGGAGCTGACGCCCAATAACTTCATCGCCCTGGAAGACGCCGAACTGGTGTTCTACAACGGCTACCAGCTGGAGCAGTGGATGCGCCAGGTGCATGCCACCGTGGGCAACCAGGCCCCGCTCATACCCCTGGCGGAAGCGTCGGAATACCCGACACTGCCCATCGTCACCGGCGACTACAGCGGCGAGCCCGACCCTCACCTGTGGATGGACCCGCGTGCGGCAGCGGCCTACGTCCAGGTGATTGCCGAAGCGCTGGCGGAGCTGCATCCGGACGCTGCCGACAACTTCCATTCCCGAGCCGAGAAGGCGCGCGAAATGCTGGCCGCGCTGCATAAGGAGATCACGGAAACCCTTGCCGACATTCCCGAAGAGCAGCGCCTGCTGATCACCAGCGAGGCCGCCTTCATCTACTTTGCCGATGCCTATGATTTCCGTCATGACGGCATCTGGGGCACCAATGCCGAGACGGAAGGCTCCCCTCAGCAGATGATGCGAATCATCGACCTGGTCAACGAGATGCAGCCAGCCGCGCTATTCTGGGAGAGCACCATCTCCGACCGGTACGTCAGCAGTATCGCCTCCGACACCGGCCTTGCCGTGGCCGGTCCGCTCTACGTCGATTCACTGAGCGAACCGGACGGAGAAGCGGCCGACTATGTCTCGCTGATGCGGCACAACGCCTCGCTGATCCGCACGGCACTGCTCGGCAAGGAGGAGAGCACAGACGATAACGATGAAGACGAGTCAGAGGCGAGCAGCGAAGCAAAGGAAGCCGAGGAAGAGAAGACCGAGGACGCCTGAGCCCGAGCCACTGAATACGGCGGCCTCTGGGCCGCCGTCGGTTCGGAGATGATGCCGACATTGGCGCTCCGCCAGGCGCCTGTCTCCCGTTAGGCCATTAAAGGTTATCCAGTCCTTTCTCGGCCATGGCCACGGCGCGGAAGATCGCCCGCCCTTTGTTGAGGGTTTCCTGCCACTCCATCTCGGGCACCGAGTCAGCGACGACCCCGGCCCCGGCCTGCACGTGCAGCTCGCCGTCCTTGATCACCGCCGTGCGAATGGCGATGGCGGTATCCATGTTGCCGTGCCAGGAGAGATAGCCCACCGCGCCGGAATAGATGCCGCGCTTGACCGGCTCAAGTTCGTCGATGATCTCCATGGCGCGAATCTTGGGCGCACCGGAAAGCGTGCCCGCCGGGAAGGTGGCGCGCAGCACGTCCATGGCCGTCAGGCCCGGCTTCAATCGGCCGGTGACATTGGAGACGATGTGCATCACGTGGGAATAGCGCTCCACGGCCATCTGGTCGGTCACCACCACCGAGCCGGTTTCGCTGATACGCCCCACGTCGTTGCGCCCCAGATCGATCAGCATCAGGTGCTCGGCGACCTCCTTGGGGTCGCCCAGCAAGTCGGCCTCCAGCGCCCGGTCCTCCTCCTCGGTCTTGCCACGCACCCGGGTGCCGGCAATCGGACGCACCGTCACTTCTCCATCCTCCAGGCGGGTGAGGATCTCCGGCGAAGAGCCCACCACATGGTGGTCATCGAGGTTGAAGAAGAACATGTAGGGTGAAGGGTTGAGGCTTCGCAGGGCTCGGTAGAGATCCAGCGGCGAGGCCTGGTAGGGAATCGACATGCGCTGTGACGGCACGCACTGCATGACGTCACCGGCCAGTACATACTCCTTGATCGTCTCCACCGCTGACTTGAAACCCGCTTCGGTGAAGCCGGAGGTGAAGTGCCCCTCCTCCACCGCACTGCGGCCGGTGCCGGGGCTGATGGTGTTGAGCGTAGCGCTGCGCAGGCGCACCTCGAGCCGCTGCAGCCGATCCACTGCTGCCTCATAGGCGTCAGGGCGGGCAGGGTCGGCATGGGTCCAGAGTGTCAGCCGGCCCGAGAGATTGTCGAATACCACCAGGTCGTCGCAGACCATCAGCAGGATGTCAGGGACGCCCAGCGGATCGGCCTTGGCAGCCACATGGTGCCCACGCAGCCGCGGTTCGATATAACGAATGGTGTCGTAGCCGAAGTAGCCCACCAGGCCACCGTCGAAGCGGGGCTGATCGTCCAGCCGAGGCACCTTGAAGCCGGCATGAAACTGTTCGATCCAGTCGAGCGGATCCTCCACCTCGGTCATGCCCTGCTGCTCGCCATCGATGATATGGCTGACGATAAATCCGCGAACCTCGATGCGCTCCCGGCAGGGCAGACCGATAATGGAGTAGCGGCCCCACTTTTCGCCCCCTTGCACCGACTCGAGCAGGAAGGTCCAGGGCTCGTCGGCGAGCTTCAGGTAGGTGGAGAGCGGCGTGTCGAGATCGGCCAGCACCTCGCGGGTGACTGGAATACGGTTGTAGCCGGCCTCGGCCAGGTCACGGAAACGTTCGGGCGTCATCATGACGATTTCCTCGAAGTAAGGATGGTGTCGGGTGGCGTACGGGTGATGCTCGACTGAGCATCACCATCGCCGGCCGACAGGCTCGGCAACAAACGGCACCATCGAGGTGACGGCCGGGAGAAGGCTGCCACGTGCAGAGGAGGGGTCATGCAGCATCATGCTGTCCATCGAAGCGTGTCCCGCGGGATAGGCAAACGGAATGAATCCGAGGTCATTGATAGGGTTCGAAAATCGACCCTAAACGAGTTCCGCCAGTGAATCAACCAGCGCATCCGGCCGGCTCAGTCGTACCGGCTCACCATGATTGTAGCCGTAGGGAACCGCCAAGGTTCGAAACCCGGCGGCTCGGCCGGCATCGATGTCATGGCGAGAGTCACCCACCATCAGACAGGCCCGCACAGGCAGGTCGAAGTAAGCGGCCAGATGCAGTAGCGGGGCCGGGTCGGGCTTCTTCTGCGGCAGGCTGTCACCACCCAGGCAGAGCGCAAAATGCCGCTCGAGGCCGAACTGCGCCAGGATCGGTCGAATGAAGGCGAAAGGCTTGTTGGTGACCAGCGTCAGGATCCGGTCGCCTGCCTGCAGGGCGTCCAGCGCTTCGCGCACTCCGGGGTAGAGCCGGGTACGCGAGCCGGGATCGCGGCCGTAGTGTGTGAGGAAAGCCTCATGGATGCGGACCAGAGCCTCCTCACCGGGTAAGTGCCCCTGGGCGAAAGTCAGCGCCCGCTCGACCAGCTTCCACGAGCCGTTGCCGACCCAGTCGCGCACCCGCGCCTCACCCGCCGGCGGCAGGCCCTGCTCGCCCAGGCTGGCATCCACCGCCACTGCCAGATCGGGCACCGAGTCCACCAGGGTGCCATCCAGGTCGAAACTGATCAGCCGTATGTCTTTCAGGATGGGGTGCATGGCAACTCCTCGCCGACCGGCCGGCTCTCGAGCCAGCGACGCTTGCCCGCCGCCGAGAGACGCTTGACCTGTGCCTCGAGCCGCAGCGCATCCCTGTGGCTACCCACCGGCTCCTGATGCATCAGCATAAGCGGCCCACGACCACGCAGCGCCTTGGCGCCCCGGCCCGCCTCATGTTGAGCCACGCGCCGGGCGACGTCGGTGGTGATCCCGGTGTAGAGGGCCCCGCCGGCGGTCTCGATCAGATAGAGATGCCATATCGGGGCCTGGGCGCCCTCGCTCACGGAGAGGACACCTTGACCCCGGCCAGCTGCTCGCGGAAGTCACGGAGCACGCTGTCGTAGCGGTGTGGATCGGCTGCATTGGCGGCCTTGAAGATCGCGGAGCCGGCCACGAAGGTATCGGCTCCCGCGCGGGCAATCTCGGCGATATTGTCGACCTTGACCCCGCCGTCGATCTCGAGGCGGATCGGCCGCCCAGAGGCGTCGATGCGCCGGCGTGCCTCCCGCAGCTTGTCCAGGGTACCCGGCAGGAAGGCCTGACCGCCGAAGCCCGGGTTGACGCTCATCAGCAGCACCATGTCGACCTTGTCCATCACGTGGTCGAGGTAGGAGAGCGGTGTGGCCGGGTTGAAGACCAGCCCCGCCTTGCAGCCGCCGTCACGGATCAGCTGCAGGGAACGGTCGATATGGTCCGAGGCTTCGGGATGGAAGGTAATATAGGTGGCACCGGCATCGATGAAGTCGCCGATCAAGCGGTCCACCGGCTTCACCATCAGGTGGGCGTCGATGGGCGCCGTGACGCCATGCTTGCGCAGCGCCTCGCAGACCATTGGGCCGATCGTCAGGTTGGGGACGTAGTGATTGTCCATGACGTCGAAGTGGACGATATCGGCACCGGCAGCCAGTACGTTATCCACCTCCTCACCCAGGCGGGCGAAGTCCGCGGAGAGAATGGAAGGGGCAATGAGAAAATCGCGGGTCGCGTCGGTCATGTCATGTCCAGGCTATCGCTCGAAAAGAGAGGTACGCATTCTAGCAGGAACCGCCAAGGGCGAGGGAATGGGCCCGCAGGAACGCAGAAAAAGTGCCACAGCGATATTTCTAAAATGAATAAAAACCAGGATTGTAATTCCCCATTGTCAGATTTAACCTTGTCACCACTGTTTCCTGATTGGAGTGACTCGCATGCATCTGCTGTCCACCGTTCGCCGCACCGCACTTGCCGTTGCCCTGGGTGTCAGCCTTGCCACCCCGGCCCTGGCCGCCGAGCGCGAGATTCTCAACTCCTCCTATGACATTGCACGCGAGCTCTTCTCAGCCATCAATCCCGAATTCCGCGACTGGTGGCAAGCCGAGCAGGGCGAGGAGATCGCCATCCAGCAGTCCCACGGCGGCTCCTCCGCCCAGGCCCGTGCCATCCTGCAAGGGCTGCGTGCCGACGTGGTGACCTACAATCAGGTGACCGACGTCCAGGTGCTCGCCGATGCCGGGCTGGTGGCCGAGGACTGGCAGGAGCTGCTGCCTAATAATGCCTCGCCCTACTACTCCACCACGGCTTTCCTGGTGCGCAAGGACAACCCCAAGGGGATAGAGAGCTGGGACGATCTGGTACGTGAAGGCCTCAAGATGGTCTTCCCCAACCCCAAGACCTCCGGTAACGGCCGCTACACTTACCTGGCCGCCTGGGGCTTTGCCCAGCAGCACTTCGATGGCGACGAGGAGCAGATCCACGACTTCATGCGCACCTTCCTGCGCAACGTGGCAGTGTTCGACACCGGCGGGCGCGGCGCCACCACCAGCTTCATCGAGCGCGGCATCGGCGACGTGCTGATCAGTTTCGAATCCGAGGTGAACAACATCCGCGGCGAGTACGGTCGTGACGACTACGAGGTAATCGTGCCGCCGGTCAGCATCCTGGCCGAATTCCCGGTGGCGGTGGTCGAGCCCAATGCCGAGCGCAACGGCACCCAGGACCTGGCCCAAGCCTATGTCGAGTACCTCTACAGCGAAGAGGCCCAGCGCATGCTGGCCGGCTTCAACTATCGCGTCCATCACGAGGCGGTCGTGGAGGAGTTCGCCGATCAGTTCCCCGAGACCGATCTGCTGCGGGTCGAGGATATCGTCGGTAGCTGGGAGCAGGCCATGGACGAGCACTTCGCCGGCGGCGCCCTGCTGGATCAGCTACAGCGCCGCTGATGATCACACTCGCGACTCGCGCCGGCAGTACCCCCAAGCGGGTACTGCCGGGCTTCGGCCTTTCACTCGGTATCAGCCTGATGTTCATCTCGCTGGTGCTGCTGCTGCCGCTGACCGGGCTGTTCGGTCAGCTGGCGGGGCTCAGCCTGGCCGAGTACTGGGCAATCATCACCGAGGGTCGGGTGGTGGCCAGCTATATGGTCACCATCGGTGCCGCCGCGGTGGCCGCCCTGGTCAACGGCGCCTTCGGACTGCTGCTCGCCTGGGTGCTGGTGCGCTACGAATTTCCCGGCAAGCGCCTGCTCGACGCACTGATGGACCTGCCCTTCGCGTTGCCCACCGCCGTCGCCGGCATCACCCTGGCAACGCTCTACTCCAGCAACGGCTGGATGGGGCGGCTGCTGGAACCGCTGGGCTTCCAGGTCGCCTATACCTGGGTGGGTATCGCATTGGCCATGGCCTTCACCAGTATTCCCTTCGTCGTTCGCACGGTACAGCCGGTGCTGGAAGACCTGCCCCACGAGGTGGATGAAGCCGCCCTGACGCTGGGTGCCTCAGACGGCACGGCCTTTCGCCGCGTGATCCTGCCGCACCTGTGGCCGGCCCTGGTCACCGGCACCGGTCTCGCCTTCGTGCGCTCGCTGGGTGAATTCGGCGCCATCATCTTCATCGCCGGCAACATGCCCTACGAGACCGAGATCACCGCCCTGATGATCTTCGTCAAGCTACAGGAGTACGACTATGCCGGCGCCTCGGCCATCGCCTCGGTGGTGCTGTTCGTCTCGCTGGCCCTGCTGCTGGTGATCAACATCTGGCAGGGCCGCTTCATCAAGCGGCTGCACGGAGGGGCGGGCTGATGCAACGGATCGGTGATGCGCCCCGGGTTCGGCGCCTGCTCGTCTTCCTGGCCGTGGCCCTGTCGACGCTGTTCCTGCTGCTGCCGCTGGTAGCCATCTTCGCCCAGGCCTTCGCCCAGGGGGTGGGGGTGTTCTGGACCAACGTCAGCAATGAATACACCGTAGCGGCCATCGGCCTTACCCTGTTCATCGCGCTGCTGACGATTCCCGTCTGCCTGGTATTCGGCGTGGCACTCGCCTGGCTGGTCACTCGCTTTCGCTTTCCTGGACGCCGGGTCCTGCAGACCCTGATCGATATCCCCTTTGCAGTCTCGCCGGTGGTTGCCGGCCTGATCTACCTGCTGCTCTATGGCCGCACCGGCTGGCTCGGCAGTTGGCTGGACCAATATGATATCCAGCTCATGTTCGCCTGGCCCGGCATCCTGATGGTGACCATCTTCGTCACCTGCCCCTTCGTGGCCCGGGAGCTGATACCGCTGATGCAGGCCCAGGGTTCTCGGGAAGAAGAAGCCGCCGTAACCCTGGGCGCACCTGGCTGGACCGTCTTTCGCCGGGTGACCCTGCCCAATATCCGCTGGGCACTGCTATATGGCGTGATACTGACCAACGCCCGTGCGGTGGGGGAATTCGGCGCCGTCTCGGTGGTTTCGGGCGCCATTCGCGGCCAGACCAACACCCTGCCACTGCACCTGGAGCAGCTCTACCAGGACTACAATACCGTGGGCGCCTTCGCCAGCGCATCGCTGCTGGCCTTCATCGCCCTGCTCACGCTGGTTGCCAAGGCCAGCCTGGAATGGCGCGCTGCGCGCCGGGAGGTTCACCCATGAGCATCCGCCTTCAGAATATCGCCAAGCACTTCGGTACGAGCCGCGCCCTGGAGCCGGTGAACCTGGACATCCGTGATGGCGAACTGGTGGGCCTGCTGGGCCCTTCCGGCTCCGGCAAGACGACCCTGCTACGCATCATGGCCGGCCTGGAGACCGCCGATCGCGAACCCGCAGGTCGCATCCTGTTCGGCAATCGCGATGTCACCAACCTGCATGTCCGCGACCGGCGTATCGGCTTCGTCTTTCAGCACTACGCGCTGTTTCGCCACATGTCCGTGTTCGACAATGTGGCCTTCGGCCTCACCGTGATGCCACGCAAGAGCCGGCCCACCAGCGGCGAGATCCGCGCACGGGTGCATCGACTGCTGGAAATGGTCAAGCTCGAGGAACTGGCGAATCGCTATCCCGCCCAGCTATCCGGCGGCCAGCAGCAGCGTGTTTCGCTGGCCAGGGCGCTGGCCCTGCGCCCCGAGGTGCTGCTGCTCGACGAGCCCTTCGGTGCACTGGATGCCAAGGTGCGCCAGGAGCTTCGCCGCTGGTTGCGCCACCTGCACGATGAACTCAACTTCACCAGCGTCTTCGTCACCCATGACCAGGAGGAGGCTCTCGAGCTATCCGACCGGGTGGTGGTGATGAGCAATGGCCGCATCGAACAGATCGATACCCCGGATACCCTCTACCGGTCGCCGACCAACCGCTTCGTGTTCGAGTTCCTGGGTGATGTGAATCATCTGGAAGGCTCGGTGCGGGATGGGGTGCTGACCTGCGGCGATGCCCGACTGGCAGTGGACCTGCCCGACGGAGCGGAAGAGCTGCTGTTGCGTCCCCACGAGGTGGAGCTGGTGGAAAGCGCAACGGCCAACGCCCACCTGCCGGTCACCGTGACGGCGATCTCGCCGGTGGGCGCCGAGGTCCGGGTGGAGCTGGAAGCCGACTGGCTGGGGGAACCCTGGCTGGCAACCGTGCGTCATTCCGACTACGAGCGCCTGAAGCTGACCCGCGGCATGCGTCTGTTCGCGGTGCCGCGGCGCTGGCACCGATTTCCCGACGAGCGCAGCACGCCGGAACGCAAGCGACTCGAGGTCGCCTGAGCTAGATCGATAGGTGCCAGGCTCACTGGACGTGGTGCTCGCGGGACCAGGCCATCAGGGTCTCACTCTCGCCGCTCATCGGCTCGAGACGATCCTCCATCGACTGAAAACCGAGCCGACGGTAGAACGATACGGCACGCACATTGCGCGAATAGACACACAGGGTTATCCGCTCACGGCACGCCATGGCATGGGCCATCAAGTGCGTACCATGGCCAAAGCGCTGGAAGTCCGGGTCGATGAACAGGGCCTCCAGGTGATCGCCATTGAGGGCCGCGAATCCGATGATGCTCCCGCCCAGCTCCAGTACGTGGGTCTCGGCATTTGGCAGATAATGGCTAGCCATGTCCTGGGCGCGATCTTGCCAGAATTCGGCGGGAATGAAGTCGTGGGCCAGCTGCGAGGCACGCAGCCAGATATCGACGAGTTGCGGCATGTCTTCCGTGGCTGCGGGTCGAATCATGGGCGCTCTCCCTGAATGGAGCCCCATTGTAACCGCTCTGCAACCGGTGCACTCAACGCTGTTGCCGTTGGCCATGTCGCGGCTATACTCGCCACCTGCGCCGGCCCAATGCCATGCGCTCGATATTGATGATCTCTTTACCTCGCTACCTACCGGCGCATTCCTTCCTCATATCCCAGGAGAGCCCCAGATGACTCGACGCCCCTTTCTGCGAGCAGCCGCCTTACTGGTGGCCGGCGCGCTGCTGGCAGGCTGTGCCAGTCCACACTACCTCCAGTTGGATCCACAGCGGACCGCCGCGGTCCCGGCCAGCGGCAGCGGCCAGGCCATCACGGTAATGGCGGTGGACGACCGCGACGGCGAGGTGATCGGCACCCGGAGCGGCAGTGCCATGGCGACCTCCAGCATTACCGTCAGCGCCCATGAACTGGTGCCGCGTCTCCAGCGCGAAGCCGAGCGGGCCGTACGAGAGATGGGCTTTTCGCCGACCACGGAGCCGGCAGAGGGGCGGCCCAGTCTGACCCTGACCCTGCTCGACCTGGGGTACGAGCGAGGCGAAAGCCGGCCGGTCATCGATGAAGCCCGCCTGGAGGCGGTGTTTGAAGCCCGGGCGGTCAACGGTGGTAACACCTATACCGGCACCTATACCTCACGCCGCACCCAGAGCTATGCGTTTCGGCCGGACCGCGACACCAACGCGCGCATGCTCAACGACCTGCTCAGCGACGGCCTCGACCGTGCGTTCCGTGATCCGGAACTGGGACAGCTGCTGGCACGCTGAGCGAGCCACGGCATCTCCCTCGCATCTCTTCCTGCCAAACCAGAAGCGGGCGCCCGATTGGGCGCCCGTCTGTTTGCCATGCTCCGCAGGCACTGCCCCGCCAGGGAGACGCTGAACAAATCGTCGAGCGAGATGAAGCGCTAGGCGCACGGAGCGCAAGAACCGGGGCATATGGAGTATATGTGAGAATTCTGGCCGGGCTGGCGCACCAGCACCGCGCACAAATTCGTCGGGAACGAATTTGAACAGCCTTTAGGCTGGCCCGAAGGGGAGCCGCCAGGGATGGCGGCTATAGCGCAGCGATTCGCTCGCGCAGGCATTTGTGCAGTGTTTCCCTAGACGATGGGTCCCCGGCGCACCATGGCCCAGACACTTTCACGAAAACCACTGCCCTCTTCGGGCTGCCCATCCTCCAGGTGCGTCACCAGGAAGTTGGGCTCGAAGAGTTCGCGGACCTCGTCGGCGGCAACGCTGTAGGGCGGGCCGCCCTCGTCTCCCGGAGCGCGCATCAGGCTGATCAGCAATCCACGCGCCCCGGGGGGAATCAACTGGGCAAGGTGAAAGGCATAACGCTGGCGAGTCGCCGGCGGCAGGGCGATCAAAGCCGCCCGGTCATAGAAGGCACCAATCTCGGCAGCCTGCTCGATATGGAAATGGAAGAAATCACCACACCACAGCTCGACGCTCCCCTGTCGGCAGACCGCAAAGGGCTCCTGCCGGTAGCGGGAGATTTCCCCCGCGCCATCGGCGACGAACTGTTCGATCGCCTCCTCGACAAGCTCAATGCCCAGCACCGGATGATCGTGTTGAGCGAGCCAGCGCATGTCCACGCTCTTGCCGCAGAGCGGCACCAGCACCTTGGTACCGGGCTTCGCCCCGAGCAGTGGCCAGTGCTCGATCAGTGCCGGATGTACCTGGGAACGATGAAATCCGATGCGTCCTTCCCGCCAGCGTTCCAGCCAATCCCCGGCCATAGCCTCTCCTTAAAAAATCACGGCATCAGAACCAGCGGTCACGCTTGCGTTTCTTGCGTGGCAGGTGCGGAATGATCAGCCCTACCAACAGGCCGGCACCGGCGACCCCGCCGCCATACATGAAATAGCGAATCAGCAGGTCTTCTTCCTGGGTGTCCAGTCGAGCCTGCAGCTGACGAATGGTCTGGCGTGACTGGTCGGCTTCACTGTCGAGCTGGCGATTGCTCGCCTCCAGCTCGGCGATCCGCTGCTCGCGAACCTCCAGCGTCTCGGTCATTGCCGAGACCCGCTCCTCCCAGGTCTCGTTGATGCCGCCAAGCTCCTCTTCCAGCTCAGCCACCTGTCTTTCAAGCTCCGGCAGCTGCTGGCGCGCACTGGGCTCCTCCTGCAATTCATCGCTGAGCACCCAGACGGTGTTGCCGTCGGTATTCCGCACCCGGCTGTAGTCACCGCTGGTTTCAAGCAAGGTTACCGGTTCACCGGAGGTCAGGGTGCCGACAATGCGGTAGCCATCGGTCGGTCCGCTGCGAACAAAAGTGGTGAGTTCGTCGGATACCCAATGGGTAGCGTCCGTATTCTGCTGGGCGTGCAACGGCAGGGCCATCAGCCCCAGTGTGACGCCCGCCATGAGGTTCGTGAATCTATGCATTGTCATGCCGTTGTCCTGCTATCGAAGGCTCCTGCGGCAGCTGCTGCGCCGCGACCTGTATGCCGCCGTCGAACCTCCCGTTCGCCCGGCGGCCGATGAGACCATTGTCGAAGCGGGCTATCCACAGGTTCTGTGGATAAGTCCCGGGAAAAACGCTGGAAAGACCCTGCCACCTGTTGCCCCACATGGCTCCGGGCCGGACTGGTCAATTCATGACCAGCGCCCCGGACACCGTGAGCGCTACCCCCTAGCGCTCACCCTTGGGTGGCGGCATCGGCGCTCGTGGAAACTCGGCGATACGCCCTTCGCTCTTGACTGCCCGCGCAGGCCCCTCACGCTCCACTTCGTCGATCCTAACGATGGAGTTGATCGGCAGATAGCTGCGGGTCACACCGTCGAAGGTATGGCGCAGCTTGTCGGCCGAGGGATCCACCACCAGCTTCGAACCATCCTGGAAGACGAATTCCTCGATCTCGATGAATCCCCAGAGGTCGCTTTGGAATATCTCGCGGGCGTAGAGTTCCCACACTTCACCTTGTTGGTGAAAAACCACCCGATAGATCGGCTTGGCCGCCATAAGGCCGTCATTCCTTCCCGTTCGATTGACCGTTGTGTACCCACAAATCGGGGCACACGCCTGCAGACTCGCAAGCGTAACACAGTCAATGGTCGACGAGACCACCGTGCTGGCCCCGCTGCCCGTGGTTCCGTATAATGTGTCCATCTTCGAGAACGGCCCGGCACGCTGTCGGGCCGCATTCCCGCGACACTCCACTCACCGGTGACGCAAGCGTCGGGCAACCGACCACGATCCTATTCTTATGGCGAAGAAACTCTTCATCAAGACCCACGGCTGCCAGATGAACGAGTATGACTCCGCTCGCATGGCGGATCTGCTCGGCGAATCCCACCAGCTGGAACTGACCGACGACGAAGGCGACGCCGACGTCATCCTTCTCAATACCTGCTCGATTCGCGAGAAGGCTCAGGAAAAGGTCTTCCACCAGCTCGGTCGCTGGAAGAAGCTCAAGGAGGCCAATCCCGACCTGGTGATCGGCGTGGGTGGCTGCGTGGCCAGTCAGGAAGGGGAGGCTCTGCGCAAGCGTGCCCCCCATGTCGACATGGTCTTCGGCCCCCAGACCCTGCACCGTGTGCCGGCCATGCTCGACTCCCGGCGCAACGATCAGATTTCCGTGGTCGACGTCACATTCCCGGAGATCGAGAAGTTCGATCACCTGCCCAGCCCCAGCTCGGACGGGGCCACCGCCTTCGTCTCGGTCATGGAAGGCTGCTCCAAGTACTGCACATTCTGTGTCGTGCCCTATACCCGCGGCGAAGAGGTCTCACGCCCCTTCGAGTCGGTCATGGACGAGGTCATCCACCTGGCCGACCAGGGGGTACGTGAGATCAACCTGCTGGGGCAGAACGTCAATGCCTACCGGGGAGAGAACCAGCTCGGCGATGAGATCGACCTGGCCGAGCTGATCGCCTGCGTGGCGGCGGTAGAGGGCATAGACCGTGTCCGCTTCACCACCTCTCATCCGGTGGAGTTCACGGACAGCCTGATCGAGGCCTATGGCGAGGTGCCGGAACTGGTCAGCCACCTGCACCTGCCGGTACAGGCCGGCTCCGACCGTATTCTGGCAGCGATGAAGCGCGGCCACACCGTCGAGGAGTACGTGGAGAAGCTGGAGCGCATCCGCAAGCTGCGCCCCGACATCAGCTTTTCCTCGGACTTCATCATCGGCTTCCCCGGCGAGACCGAAGCGGATTTCGAAGCGACCATGGACCTGATCCATCGCATCGGCTTCGACCACTCCTTCAGCTTCGTCTATTCGGCCCGCCCCGGCACGCCGGCGGCAAGCCTTGCCGACGACACCCCCGAGAGCGTCAAGAAGCAACGCCTGGCGATTCTTCAGGCACGCATCATCCAGCAGGCCATGCAGATCAGCCGGCGCATGGTGGGCTCGACCCAGCGCATCCTGGTCACCGGCTTCTCGCCGAAAGACCCTGGTCAGCTCTCGGGGCGCACCGAGAATAACCGGGTGGTCAACTTCCGCGCCGCCAACCCCACCGAGCTGATCGGCCACTTCGTCGATGTGACCATCACCGAAGCGCTACCCAACTCGTTACGTGGCGAGCTGCATTCTCCCGCACTACACTGAGCATTCTGTCATTGCCCCGGCCTTCGCCGGGGCAGTAAGCTGAGCCCACATTCGCAACGCATGGATCCCCTTGTCTTGAGCCAGCCAACTTCTCAGGCGAACCGCATCATCACATTGAGCCTCGAACCCAATGACCCCCAGCGTCTGGCCAACCTCTGTGGCCAACGCGATGAACACCTCAAGCTGGTCGAGGAACGTCTTGGCATCACCCTGCGCAATCGCGGCAACGTGTTTCAGCTGGCCGGCCCCGGCAACCGGGTAAAAGCGGCAGCCAATGTGCTGGAGCACCTCTATCGTGAAGCCGAAGCCAGCGACCTGGCACCGGACACCGTGCACCTCTTCCTGCAGGAGTCAGGCCTCGAAGCGCTGGATGAAGAAGAGGGACACGAAGACAGCGACGTCCTGCTGCGCACGCCCAAGGTGCTGATCAAGCCCCGTGGACAGAACCAGCAGAGCTACGTCTCGAGCATTCGCGCCCATGACATCAACTTCGGCATCGGCCCAGCCGGTACCGGCAAGACCTACCTGGCCGTGGCCGCCGCGGTAGAGGCCCTGAACCACCAGGAAGTGCGCCGCATCCTGCTGGTGCGCCCGGCCGTGGAAGCGGGAGAGAAGCTCGGCTTCCTGCCCGGCGACCTGGCCCAGAAGATCGACCCCTACCTGCGTCCGCTCTATGACGCCCTCTACGAGATGCTCGGCTTCGAGCAGGTCGGCAAGCTGATCGAACGGCAGGTGATCGAGATTGCCCCGCTGGCCTATATGCGTGGGCGCACCCTGAACAATGCCTTCATCATTCTTGACGAGAGCCAGAACACCACTCGCGAGCAGATGAAGATGTTCCTGACCCGTATCGGTTTCGGCTCGACCGCGGTGATCACCGGGGACGTCACCCAGGTCGACCTGCCCCGTGGGTCCAGTTCCGGCTTGATCCAGGTGCTGGAAGTGTTGCGGGGCACCCCCGGCATCGGCGTCACGCACTTCGCAGCCAAGGATGTCGTACGCCATCCGCTGGTACAGCGCATCATCGAGGCCTATGAAGGCTTCGAGGCCGAACAGGAGGTGCAGGAGCGTGCCCGAGTCGAGGCCCGCACCCGCGAGCGCGAGTCAATGCGTCAGGAGCGCGAGCGCCACAGGGGCAACAGGGACTACGGCGAGTCATGAGTCCCCCTGCGGTAGTCGACCGTCAGATTGCCTCCACGGGCAGCCACCTGCCGGCGCAGTCGGCGCTCGAAGCCTGGGTCGATGCCGTACTGGCTCACTTCCCGGAAGAGACCCGCACCGAGGTCACCATTCGCTTCGTCGATTCCGACGAAAGCCGGGCCCTCAACCGTGACTATCGCGGCCGCGACCGACCCACCAACGTGCTCTCCTTCCCTTTCGAAGTCCCCACCGGCATAGAGCTGCCGCTACTCGGCGACCTGGTGATCTGCCACCCCGTGGTGATGCAGGAAGCCAGCGAGCAGGGCAAGCGACTGGAAGATCACTACGCTCATCTGGTGGTACATGGCACACTGCATCTGCTCGGGCATGATCATGTCGACGAGACAGACGCCGACACCATGGAACAACTGGAGCGCGATATCCTGGCGACCTTTTCCATTGCCGACCCTTATCTGCCGGTTCGAGACATGAGTAGCAGCGGTGGCGAGCGGCACTTCGATAGCGAGGACGAGAGACTCGACCCATGAGTGAAGACCGATTGACCGGCCAGGGCGGAAAGTCCTGGCTAGAGAAGCTACTCGGCGCCCTCTCGGGTGACAATGATGGTCCCAGTTCACGGGAAGAGCTGATGGAGTTCCTGCGCCAGGCCGGCACACGTCTGAAGCTGGAGCAGGACGCGATGATGATCATCGAGGGGGCCCTGAACATCAGCGACCAGCAGGTGCGCGAAGTGCTGATACCCCGCTCCCAGGTCGCGGCCATTGCCGCCGATCAGCCACCGGACGAGTACCTGGCGCTGATCGACGAGACGGGGCACTCCCGTTACCCGGTCATCGGCGAGAACCTCGATGAGATCAAGGGGCTGCTGCTGGTCAAGGACCTGCTGCGCTTGCTCAACTGCCCGGACGAGGAGCGCGATAACTTCCGTATCGAGGATATCCTGCGTCCCGCCATGTTCGTACCGGAGTCCAAGCGACTCAACAGCCTGCTCAAGGAGTTTCGCGACACCCATAACCACATGGCGGTGGTGGTCGACGAATATGGCGGAACCGCCGGCATCGTGACCATCGAGGATATCCTCGAGCAGATCGTCGGCGACATCGAAGACGAGCACGACACCGACGAGGATGACGATATCCGCGAACTGGGCGAAGGTCGCTATGCCATCCGGGCCCTGACGCCGATCGAGGACTTCAACGAGCGCTTCGGCACCGGCTTCTCCGACGACGAGTTCGATACGGTCGGCGGCCTGGTCATGCAGCGCTTCGGCCACCTGCCCGGCCGCGGTGAACACGCCGAGCTGGGCGGCTGGCGATTCACCGTGCTCAACGCCGACAACCGCCGAATCCGCCTGCTGGAAGCAGCTCCGAGCGGTGATGCGCTCACGGACGAATAAGTCAGCCAGGAACTCAAGACGCCCCATGACCGAACTCCGCCTTTCCCCGCCAGTGGCCTATCTCCTGGCCCTGAGCGCCGGCGTGCTCACCACGCTGACCGCTTCCCCTTTCGAACTCTGGTGGCTAGGCCCGATTGCCGCCGGGCTGATGGTGGTGGGTATTCATTATCTGTCGCCGCTCCAGGCCGCGCTGAAGGGGTGGTTCTACGGGGTCGGGCTGTTCGGCTCCGGCGCTTCCTGGGTCTATGTATCGATCCACGACTATGGCTACACCGGGGTGCCGCTGGCGCTGTTCCTGACCACCCTCTTCGTCTGCTCCATGGCGCTGTTCTTCGCCGCGACCCTCTGGCTCTATCGCCGGCTGACAGGCCCTCGCCTCGCTTTCCTCACCTTTGCCGGCGCCTGGGTGCTCGGCGAGTGGCTGCGCACCTGGCTGTTCACCGGCTTCCCCTGGCTACTGCTCGGCAGCGCCCACGTGGACTCCCCGCTGGCAGCATGGGCACCGGTCGGCGGCGTCTACCTGCTCTCCCTGCTGACCGTGCTCACCGGAACGCTCGGCGTTGAGTTCCTGCGTCGCCGCTGGTGGGCCGCAGCACCCATGGCTGCATTCTGGCTGGCGCCGCTGGTCCTGCCGACCCAGTGGACCTCGCCCGCCGGCGAGCCCCTGCGCATCGCACTGCTTCAGGGCAACCTGCCGCAGCTGATCAAGTGGACGCCGGAAGGCCGGAGAATGGCGGCCAATACCTATCTGGAGATGACTCGGGAACAGTCCGACGATATCGACCTGATCATCTGGCCGGAGGCCGCGCTGCCGATGTTCGAGGATGAAGCCACGGCGATTCTTGAGCGCGCCCAGTCCACCATGCCGCCAGGCAGCGCCCTGCTCACCGGTATTCTGCAGCGCGAAGGCCGCGGGCTCTACTACAACAGCGTGATCGGTGTCGGCAACACGGAAGGCGAGTACCGCAAGGCGCACCTGGTGCCCTTCGGCGAGTATCTTCCGCTGGAGCGCTGGCTACGCGGGACCATCGCCTTCTTCGACCTGCCGATGCCGGCCATGACCCCGGGCCCCGAGGGCCAGCCGCCAATTCAGGCCGTAGGTACCGTCATCGGCAACGCCATCTGCTACGAGATTATCTACGCCGACCTGGTGGCCGACCGCGCACGCGACTCCGAGCTGCTGCTGACGGTATCCAATGACACCTGGTTCGGCGAGTCGATCGGCCCGCTGCAGCACCTGCAGATGGCCCGCCTACGCGCCCTCGAGAACGGCCGCTATGTGGTGCGCGCCACCAGCAATGGCGTCACCGCGATCATCGATTCCCAGGGCCGCATCACCGCCCGCGCCCCGCAGTTCGAGACCACCTATATCACCGGGGAAGCCACGCCGATGCAGGGCCTAACGCCCTTCACCCGCACCGGCAGCTGGCCAGTCTGGCTGTTTGCCGTGCTGCTGGTGCTGCCGGGGATCTGGCTGCGCCGCCGAGCTTATGTGACTGCCAAAGCCTGAGGCTGATGGCGTCGATCATCGAAGCCAGCCTCCGCCAAGGCGCCTACCGGCGCCAGTCGCGATGCGGAGTCGGAACGCCGAACCGAGCGCTCCAACAAGGTCAGCGACTACCGCGTTGTAGGAGGAAGCTTTAGCTCACGACTGGAGGCCGAAGGCCTCCCGGCGGTGTTGCCCTACGCTGGCGATGACCACTGACCTGACATCGTCCGTAAAAAAACGTGGCCCGCTCAAGGCGGGCCACGTTGATTCCTTCTCGTCGATGCCTGCCGATTACTCGTTCGGCGGCACTTCCCCCAGCACCTCGGGGATGGTGGTACGCACGAAGCGTCCCGGTGCCTCCTCGAGCAGTGGCAGTTCGCCCTCGCCCGGCTGACGCGCCGGCACCATCTTCTCAGGGTCGGCGTAGCCGCCCTCGGTCATCCACTGCTGCCAGTGCGGCCACCAGGAACCCTCGTGAGCCTCGGCGCCGGCCAGCCACTCTTCATGGCTGTCGGGCAGCTCGCTGTTGGTCCAGTAGCCGTACTTGTTCTTGTGCGGCGGGTTGACGATACCGGCAATATGCCCGGAGCCGCCAAGCACGAACGTCGTCGGTCCCTTGGGCAACAGGGCGCCGTAATAGGTGCTGTTCCACTTGGCGATGTGGTCGTCCCGGGTCGAGATGAAATAGCTCGGCGCGGAAACCTTGCGCAGGTCGATCTTGACCCCGTCCAGCTCGATACCGCCGGGTTCCACAAGGCGGTTTTCCAGGTACATGGTGCGAAGATACCAGCCGTGCGTGGCCGCCGGCAGATTGGTGCCGTCGGTATTCCAGTAGAGCAGGTCGAACGGCGCCGGGTTCTCGCCCTTCAGATAGTTGCTGATATAGAACGACCAGAAGAGATCGTTCTCGCGCAACAAGTTGAAGGTGTAAGCCATTGAGCGGCCGTCGAGATAGCCGTCCTTCTCGAGACGGGCCTCGATACCGGCCAGGATAGGCTCGCTGAGGAGTACGCCGATCTCACCCGGGTCCCGGAAATCCTGCAGGGTGGCCATGTAGGTCACGGACTTGACCTTGCGACCACGCCGGGTACTGGTCAGGTAGGCCACCGTCGACGCCGTCAGGGTGCCACCGACACAGTAGCTGAGCAGATTGACCGACTTTTCACCACAGGCCTGCTCGATGGCTTCCATGGCAGCGATCGGTCCCATCTGCATGTAGTCGGCCCAGGTCAGGTCCCGTTGCTCGGGCCCCGGGTTGCGCCAGGAGATCAGGAACACGGTGTGGCCCTGGTCCACCAGCCACTTGACCATGGAGTTGTCCTGGCGGAGATCGAGAATATAGTACTTGTTGATCCAGGGTGGCACGACCAGCAGCGGCGTCTTGAAGGCCGTCTCGGTGGTGGGTGTGTACTGGATCAGTTGAATCAGCTCGTTCTCGTAAACCACATGACCCGGTGTCACGGCGATGTTCTCGCCCACCTCGAAGGCGCTGCGATCGGTCATGCTCACATTCAGCCCATCGGCGGAATTGGACAGGTCCTCGCGCAGCCGGGTCAGGCCATCCACCAGATTCTGACCGCGGGTCTCCATGGTACGCCGCATCACTTCGGGATTGGTGGAGATGAAATTGGTCGGCGCCATGGCATTGACCAACTGACGGGCATAGAAAGACAGGTTGCGTTTCTGCTGCTCCGGGAGTCCCTCCAGGCGCTCGATCAGCTCCTCGACCATGCGCGAGAACAGCAGGTACTGCTGCAGGATCGCCTGGTAGAAAGGATCGTTGCTCCACGCCTCGTCGTTGAAGCGTCGATCACCTCGCGGGGGTGTCATCAAGGGCTCGACCGGCTCACCGTTGGCGGAGCCCAGGGTGTTCTGCCACAGCTGCCATTGATCCTGGACCAGTCGCGCCTGTGTCTCCCACAGCAGTTGCGGGTCACGCATCAGGGACTCGGCGCCGGCCTTGAAGGCTTCCCGCATGTCGTCATGGATGGTGTCGGCAGCCGCATCGGGCGCCATTCGTGCAAGCAGGTCCTGCATCAACGCTTGGTACTGCTGCCCCATCTCCTGCAGCTGCGCATTCCACTCTTCCCACTCGGCTTGAGATGGACCTTCCGACCCTGACAACATTGCACACTCCTGATCATCGACTCACGGCGTGACGTAAACGAGACGCCTCCACAGCCCCCTGTTGAAGGACGCTGTGGAGGCGGCAACGTCGCCCGGAATACCGGGCGACGTAACGATATTATCAGCTCTTGCGCGAAGACTGGCTGGTTGCCTTGGCCGGGGCATCCGCCTTGCCTGAACCTGCCGGCTTGGCACTCTCGCCACTCTCGCGTGCCTGGTCGGCTATCTGCTGGCCGGCCTCGCTTAGCAGCTTCTCGAGCTCGGAGCGGAATTCCTGGCTCATCTCGTTCAGCGCCTGGGCATCCTCCATCATCTGCTTGGAGAGTTCGCTCATCATTTCGGCCTGCTGTGCGCCGAACTGCTGGAGGTCCTCGGCATCACTGACTTCCGAGGCACTGCGCATACGCTCGGTACCCAACTGACTGTAGCGTTTCATGGCTTCCAGCTGGTACTCGGTCATCTTTTCCATATTGCCGAGCATCAGCGAGTTGAGCTTGCGCATGGGCTCGAAGAAGCGGCGCGTCTGCTGATTGAAGTTGTCGATCATCTTGTCCTGCATGGTGGTAACCTCCTGTGGACCTGAAATCATGCGGGCGCAGCGCCAATCACCCTTAGCCAATCACACATAAACCAAGCTGCACGGCATGAATGCTGCATTGCACAAAGGGTAGTCTGCCATGCCCTTGGTTGCAACTGAATGTTGCTCAATCAAAGGTGGCACGCTCACCGTTTTTCCAACTTGAAACCGCTGTCCTGGCCCATTCACTCACTGCGTCGCGACCGGGAGCGGACACTTGCCGGCTCTTCCCGCTTGGTGCTCTTGCTCGTCTTGGCCGGCTCCTTCTCCGGCTGCTGCTCGTCTTTGGCCTCTGCACTTGCCTTTTTTTCCTCTTCCCTTTCTTCTTTGGTCTCTGCCCTTTCCGTCTGGCCGCTGCCGGCCTTGCGGAGCATGTCGAGCATCATCTGCTGGTAGGTACCAAAGCTGGCAAGCCCTTGAGACAGGCCTTGGGACATACCCTGAGAAAGCCCCGGTTGTTGCAGGAAAGGCTGCATCAGGCTCATGGGGTCGTAGCCCTCGACCCCGGACTCCATCTGCTTGTAAATCCGGCTCAGCAAGTCCTGCTGAAAAGCCTCGACATCGGGCAAGCCCAAGGAGCGGCGGAATTCATCCGGGGTCAGGTCGAACTCGATGTTGATCTTCATGGCGGTACTCGGCTCAAGTGGTCTGTTGAGTGTAGCAGTCAGCCAGCCCCTGCGGGTCAATCCGGTGCCGGCTCAGCGCAGCACCGGTGTGGTGACGTGCACGTCGGCATTCTGTGCCCGATGACGCAGCAGGTGGTCCATCAGGGTCAGCGCCATCATCGCCTCGGCGATCGGCGTGGCACGGATGCCCACGCAGGGGTCGTGACGTCCCTTGGTGATCACCTCGACCGGTTGGCCAAGCACGTCGATGGAGCGTCCCGGCGTCGTGATGCTTGACGTTGGCTTGAGCGCCAGATGCGCGACCAGCTGCTGCCCCGAGGAGATGCCGCCAAGCACGCCGCCGGCATGATTGGAGAGAAACCCCTCCGGCGTCATTTCGTCGCGATGCTCACTGCCCCGCTGCGCCACGGCGGCGAAACCGTCGCCGATCTCCACGCCCTTGACCGCATTGATGCTCATCAGGCCATGCGCCAGCTCGGCATCGAGTCTATCGAAGACGGGCTCACCGAGCCCCGGCGGCAGCCCATCGGCCACCACGGTGATCCTGGCCCCCACGGAGTCCTGGTCCCGGCGCAGTTTATCCATGAAGGCCTCGAGCTCGGCCACCCTGTCCGGGTCGGGACAGAAAAAGGGGTTGTCGTGTACCGCCTCCCAGCTCTTGAAAGCGATCTCGAGGGGGCCGAGCTGACTCATGTAGCCGCGCACTTCAATGCCCTGGGTGGCCAGGTACTTCTTGGCAATGCCCCCTGCCGCTACCCGCATGGCGGTTTCCCGCGCACTGGAGCGACCGCCCCCCCGGTAGTCGCGCACACCGTACTTGTGATGATAGCTGTAGTCGGCGTGGGCAGGGCGAAACTGATCCTTGATGTTCGAGTAGTCCTTGGAGCGCTGGTCGGTGTTCTCGATCAGCAACCCGATGGAGGTCCCTGTGGTCACCCCCTCGAACACACCGGAGAGGATCCGTACCTGGTCGGGTTCGCGGCGCTGCGTGGTATGGCGTGACGTGCCGGGACGGCGACGGTCCAGGTCTTGCTGCAGATCGGCCTCGGTCAACGGCAGGCCCGGTGGGCAGCCGTCGACGATGGCCCCCAGGGCCGGCCCATGGCTCTCGCCGAAGGTGGTGACGGTAAACAGCTTGCCGAATGTGTTGCCGGACATGGGCGTGCCTCCTGAATGATTCCGTGAATGATCGCTGCCGGCGATCAGGCGAAGGACGCCGCATGGGCGTCGAGTTCCGCGGCGGTGAGGGCGAAGACCCCCTGGCCACCACGCTCGAAGTCGAGCCACAGGAAAGGCACCTCGGGGAAGGCGGCCTCCAGGTGGCGGTCCGAGTTGCCCACTTCGACTATCAGTACGCCCACTCCGGTGAGATGCTCCCGGGCCTGGCGCAGGATGCGCCGGACGATATTCAGCCCGTCATGCCCTGCTTCCAGCGCGAGGATCGGCTCATGACGAAACTCGGAGGGCATGGTGGCCAGGTCACGGGCATCCACGTAGGGAGGGTTGGAAACGATCAGGTCATAGCGCTGGCCGACGATCCCGTCAAACACATCCGAGAGCACTGCCCGAACCCGGTCACCCACGTCATGACGCTGTATGTTCTGCTTGGCTACCGCCAAGGCTTCCGGGCTGATATCGGCCAGGTCGACATCGCAGGTGGGCAGATGAAGGGCCGTGGCGATACCAATGCACCCCGACCCGGTGCAAAGGTCGAGCATCCGGGCCGGCGGCTCGTGCGGAAACCACGCCTGGAAGCCCGACTCGATCAGCTCGGCGATGGGCGAGCGAGGAATCAAGACCCTTTCATCCACGTGGAAGGGAAGACCGGCGAAGAAGGCCTCACCCAGCAGGTAGGGCAGCGGGCGTCGGGTGTTGATGCGCTCGCGTACCAGTTCCACGATGCGCTGTCGCTCCATGGGCAGCAGCCGCGCATCGAGCACCGCCGGGTCGATGTTCCAGGGCAGGTGAAGCGACCCCAGCACCAGGGCTACCGCCTCGTCCCAGGAGGAGTCGGTGCCGTGGCCGTGGAAGAGGCCGGCCAGATGAAACTCGCTGGCACTCCAGCGCAAGTAGTCGCGCAGTGTGACGAGATCGGCGCAGAGGGCTGCATCGTCCAGGCTGAGCGTCGAACGGGAAACGGGGGGGGATTCGGCCACGTGGGTTCCTGCGGGATCGGTTGCGGACAAGGGATCGATTGTACCCGCGGCGGCCAGCGGTTCACAGTCACGCTCAGGCCGCTATACTGTGCGCCTTGAATCCTCCCCATGAGTAATACATGAGCCGACGCCGCCCCCCACCGGATGACGAAGAGATCAGCGCCTTTCGCCAGGCGCTGCATGAAGCCGGCGTGAGGCGTCTCATCAGCGACCGTGCCGATCCAGGGCGGCCACGCCGCAAGGACCCGTCGGCTGCCGAACGCCGCGCCGCGGCGGTTGCCGCGGGGAACAGCGAATCCGCCAGCCGTACCAGCGATGGCCGGGTGGAGCCCGTGCGCCCCTCGGAGCCGCTCGATTTTGCCCTGCCCGACCTGCCCCACCGCACCCGCACCCAGCTCAAGCGGGGGCGCATCGCCTGGGAAGCCGGACTCGACCTGCACGGCCTCACACTCGACGAGGCGCGCAGCGAGCTGGAGGGATTCCTGCGTGACGCTACCGCCAACCGCATGCGCTGCGTGCTGATCGTGCACGGCAAGGCATGGGGCAGCACCGCCAACTATCCCGTGATCAAGAGCCATGTGAACGCCTGGCTACGCGAATGGCCGGCGGTACTCGCCTTCTGCTCGGCCCTGGATGCCGATGGGGGCACCGGTGCGGTGTATGTGCTGTTGCGCCGACGCGGCCAGGACGCCTAGGCGGAGGCTGAGACGTCGGTGATGGCCGCGCACGTTGGCGACACCGCCGGGAGGCCTTCGGCCTCCAGTCGTGATCTAAAGATACTCCAACAGCGGTGTGGCGCCGTTGATGAGGAGGATCGCTGTAGGAGCGCTCGGTTCGGCGCTCCGAGTCCCCAACGCTGTGGCCTC
>SKVX01000300.1 GCA_007129225.1 Halomonas sp. | reverse complement strand
CGCCGAACGGCAGGTTGGGTACGGCGTTATGCCAGAGCGTATCGTTGAAGACGACGCCGCCGGAGTGGGTGTCCTCGAGGATGCGCCTGCGCTGCTCGGGGTCGTTGGTAAAGGCGTAGAGTGCCAGCGGGCGAGGCCGTTCGTGAACGAAGGCCAGGGCATGATCCAGGTCGCCGATGCCGATGATCGGCAGCCAGGGGCCGAAGATCTCCTCACGCATGATGGCCAGCTCGCCATGCGGGTCGATCACCAGCGTTGGCGGCAGCTTGGCGCCCCGGCTGAGTTCGACCGTCTCGCCCAGCGGGATCACCCTGCAGCCGTGATCCCGCGCTTCTTCCAGCATGGCATCGAGTCGCTCGCGGTGCGACTCGCCGACGATGGCGCTGTAGTCGTCGCCGGCCGGGCCGCTGGGGTGAAAGCGCTTCACCACTTGGGTCAGGGCCGCCACGAAGGCGGTCAGATGCGGCTCATGCACCAGCACATAGTCCGGGGCGAGGCGGGTCTGGCCCGCATTCAACCACTTGCCGAAGGCGAGGCGCTCGGCCGCCCGCTCCAGGTCGGCATCGGCGCCGATGAAGACCGGGGTCTTGCCGCCCAGCTCCAGCGTGACCGGGGTGAGGTTGGCGGCGGCGGCCAGGGCGACCTCCCGCCCGGCCCGGTCGTCGCCGGTGAACAGCAGGTGGTCGAAGGGCAGGGCGGCGAAGGCCCGCCCCGTGCCCGCGTCGCCGGTGATGACCTTGAGTTCCTGTGGGGAGAAGTAGTGTTCGGCCAGCCGTGCCATCAGGGCACTGGTCGTCGGCGACCTTTCACTGGGCTTGATCATCACCCGGTTGCCGGCCGCCAGGGCATCCACTGCGGGCAACAGGGCCAGGCTCCAGGGCGAGTGGCTGGGGGCGATGATGCCCACCGTGCCCAGAGGCTGCCGATGTACGCGCACGCGAGCCGGCCATAGCCGCCAGGGTACGGCCGCTCGGCTGGGCCGCATCCAGCGTTTGATGTGTCGGCGAGCATGGCGCACGGCCTGAAGCACCCGGGCGATGTCCAGCAGCCGGGTCTCGGCCTCGGGGCGATAGCCGAAGTCCTGGCGAATCGCCTTGATGATGTCCTGACGATGCTCCCGGGTCATGTCGCCCAGTCGTCTCAGGCGGTCGCGGCGCACGGCGAGGCTCGGGTAGCGCTCGGCATCGAAGGCCTGGCGCTGCGCGTCGAGGTGCGCCGACAGCTGGCTGGCGTCGGCCATTCGCGTCTCCCTGTATGAGGGTGATGGAAGGAGCTGGTGGGTCTGGGCACAATGTAGGCGGTTTGCCGGTCGCTTGTCAGCCGGCGTTATCGGTCATCACCGAAAAAGCAGGAGTCGCATGTCCGAGCTCGTCCTGAAAAAGCTCCCCGCCATCGAGGCAGTGACAGCCGATGCGTGGAACGCCCTGGTCGGCCACGATCATCCCTTCCTGCGCCATGAATTCCTCCATGCCCTGGAGGCCAGCGGCTCGGTGGGAGCCGCCACGGGCTGGGAGCCGCGCCACCTGACGCTGTGGCAGGGCGAGGCACTGGTCGGGGCCATGCCGCATTACCACAAGTATCACTCCTACGGCGAGTATGTCTTCGACTGGAACTGGGCCGACGCCTGGGAGCGCGCTGGCGGGCGCTACTACCCCAAGGGGCTGACGGCCATTCCCTTCACGCCGGCGCCGGGCCCGCGGCTGGCGCTGGCGGAAGGGGTCGACCCGCTGGCGGCCCGGAACCTGCTCGCCAGCGCCTGGGAGGGCGGCTCGCTGTCGAGCTGGCACCTGCTGTTTGCCGAGCGGGACGAGGTGGACGGCTGGCTGGCGGCCAGGCCGACGCTGGTGGTCCGCCACGGGGTCCAGTTCCAGTGGCAGGACCGGGGCTACGGCGACTTTGCCGGCTTTCTGGCGGCCATGACCTCGAAGCGGCGCAAGGCGATCCGCCGCGAGCGACGCCTGGTCTCCGAGCAGGGGCTGACCCTGCACCGTCTGGAGGGCGAGGCGATCGGCGCGGAGGACCTGGCGCACTTCTACTGCTGCTACGAGATCACCTATCTGGAGCGCGGCCGCCATGGCTATCTGAATCTCGACTTCTTTCAGCGGCTGCACCGTACGCTGCCCGAGGCGCTGGTGCTGGTTCAGGCGCGCCTGGAAGGCAGGCCGGTGGCCGCCGCGCTTTGCCTGCAGGGTAGCCGGACACTTTACGGACGCTACTGGGGCAGTGAGGTGGTGGCCGACTCGCTGCATTTCGAGGCCTGCTACTACCAGGGTATCGAGCACTGTCTGGCCCGGGGCCTGACCCGCTTCGACCCCGGCACCCAGGGCGAGCACAAGCTGAGCCGCGGCTTCGCACCGCATCGGTTGCGCTCGCTGCACTATCTGGCCGACCCGGGGTTGCGTGCGGCCGTGGGGCGATTCTGTGACGAGGAGCAGCGCCATGTGGCGGCCTACAGTCGGGTCGCGGAGCAGGCTCTGCCGTTCAGGGCGTGAGCCGGCGGGACGAAGGTGGCATAATGGCGACCGTTTCGAATCAGTGAGGAAGGACCCCGATGCTCAGGTGGCTCGCCATCGCCCTGCTAGTGATGCTGGCGCTGCTGCAATACCGGCTGTGGTTCGGCGACAGCGGGGTGCAGGAGTTGCGCGAGATCCGCGAGCGGGTCACCGCGCTGGATGCCGACAACAAGCCGCTGCGCGATCGCAATGCGCGCCTCGGCGCCGAAGTGGTCGACCTCAAGACCGGGCTGGACGCCATCGAGGAGCGGGCCCGCAGCGATATCGGCATGGTGCGTACCGACGAGCACTTCTACTGGGTCCCGGGCGTGGTGATCGAGGGCAGCCTGGTGGAGGCGAATGCCGGGCTGGTGCGCCAGCTGTCCTCCCCTGCCGGAGCCGCTACCGATGAGTGATACGCTTTGGCTGGTGGTGCCTGCCGCCGGGCAGGGGCGGCGCATGGGCGCTCAGCGGCCCAAGCAGTATTTGCCCTTGGCCGGCCGGCCAGTCATGGCCCATACCCTGTCGCGCCTGCATCAGGCCTTTCCCACGGCGCGGCTGTGCCTCTGCCTCGACCCGGACGACGCCCTGTTCGACCCGGCCTGGGTGCCCTTCGTCCACTGGCAGCGGGTCGACGGCGGTGCCGAGCGGGTCGACTCCGTGGGTCACGCCCTGGCGGCATTGGTTGGCAGGGCAGGGGACGAGGAGATGGTGCTGGTGCACGACGTGGCCAGGCCCTGTGTCTCCGTCGATGATCTGGTGCGTTTGTACGAGGCCCTGCGCCACGATGCCGTGGGCGGCCTGCTTGCCGCCCCGGTGGCCGACACCATGAAGCGCGACGATGGTGCAGGACGGGTGGCCGCTACCGAGTCGCGCCAGGGGCTGTGGCATGCCATGACCCCCCAGGGCTTTCGCTATGGCCTGCTGTGCCGGGCCCTGGCGACCGCCCAACGGCATGGCCTGGCCGTGACCGATGAGGCTTCCGCCGTGGAGGCGCTGGGCCTGGCACCGCGCCTGGTGGCCGGTCGGCGGGACAATATCAAGATCACCCATCCGGAAGACCTGGGGCTGGCGGCACGGATACTTTCGGCCCAGCTTGCCGAGGGGCCGGGCAACACCACCGCATCCTGCAGGGAGAAGCGCTAGATGGTCAGAATCGGTCATGGATTCGATGTGCACCGCTTCGGTGAAGGCGACCACCTGATGATCGGCGGCGTCGCCATTCCGTTCGGGCAGGGCTTCGTCGCCCACTCCGACGGCGACGTGTTGCTGCACGCCGTCTGCGACGCCCTGCTGGGCGCCTGCGCTCTAGGTGATATCGGGCGTCACTTTCCCGATACCGATGAGGTCTGGGCGGGTGCCGACAGCCGCGCCTTGCTGCGACACGTGCACGGAATGGTCCATGCTGCCGGCTACCGGGTCGGCAACGTGGATGCCACAGTGATTGCCCAGGCGCCCAGGCTGGCGCCGCACATCGCCGGCATGGTGGCGAATATTGCCTCTGACCTCGCCCTCGCGCCGAGTGCGGTCAACGTCAAGGCGACCACCACGGAGCGGCTAGGCTTCACCGGGCGTGGCGAGGGCATCGCCGCCGAGGCGGTAGTGCTGCTGGCCCGCGATGACAGTGCGGCGACAACGGGAATCTCACGATGACCCAGGCGGTGCCTTCCTCCCAATGGCCCCGGGTGCTGGATGCCCATTTCGGCCCGCCTCCGTCCGGTGACTATCGCGCCACCCCGGAGGATTTCCTGGTCGAGGAGATCCTCGACTTCGCCCTGGAGGGGCAGGGGGAGCATCTCTGGCTCTGGATAGAGAAGCGGGGGCTTACAACCTTGGAGGTGGTACGCCACTTGGCTCGCGCCTGTGAGGTGACGCAGCGTGCCGTGGGGTACTCCGGCATGAAGGATCGCATCGCCGTGACCCGGCAGTGGTTGTCGGTACACCTGCCGGGGCGAGAAGGGCCCGAGGACCTGGCCGCGCGCCTGGCGGCCCAGGGTGTGCTGGTGCTCGAGCAGACGCGCCATCCCCGCAAGCTCAAGCGAGGCGTTCACCGCGGCAACCGCTTCTCCCTGGTCATTACCGGGGCAGCGGTTCAGGCGCCGGGGTTGGAGGCGCGCTGGGAGTGGCTCTGCCGACATGGGGCGCCCAACGGCTTCGGCCCGCAGCGTTTCGGCCCGGAGGGCCGCAACCTGGCGCGGGCGCAGGCGGTGCTGGCCCGCGGCTGGCGCAAGCGGGACGACAGGGAGGGCATGATGCTCTCCACCGCGCGCAGCTATCTGTTCAACGAGTTGCTGGCCATGCGCCAGCGCGATGGAAACTGGGATCGATTGCTGCCAGGGGAGGTGGCGATGCTCGACGGTACCTCCAGCCAGTTCGCCATCGAGGCCATCGATGATGAACTCGTCGAGCGAGCGGCTCGCCTCGACCTGCATCCCAGCGGGGTGCTGTGGGGCGTCGGCGTATCGGCTACCTCCGGCAGCGCCGCGGAGTACGAAGAGCGACTGAGCGAACGTCATGGTCCGCTCTGCGATGGCCTGGAGCGCGCCGGGGTGAAGCTTGCCCGACGGCCCCTGCGCATGCGCCTTGGCGACCCCCGCCTGACCCGCGAAGCGGCGAGCCTGCAGCTCGATTTCACGCTGCCCCGTGGCAGTTTTGCCACGGCGGTACTGCGCGAGCTGATCGAGCACCCGACACTGGGTGCGACACCGGTGCTCGCTTGACGGAACCGAGCCCCTAGGAGAGATGAGGCTATACCGATGCGCAGACTCTTGCTATCCAACGACGACGGCGTACATGCCCCTGGCCTGCGAGCGCTCTACGACGCGCTGGACGCACATGCCCGCCTGCGTGTAGTGGCCCCCGACCGCGACCGCAGCGGTGCCAGCAACTCCCTGACGCTGAACCGGCCGCTGTCGCTGACGGCGCTGGACAACGGCTTTCACTGCGTGGACGGCACGCCGGCAGATTGCGTCTACCTGGGCGTCAATGCCTTGTGGGACGAGAAGCCCGATCTGGTCATCTCGGGGATCAATCATGGCGGCAACCTGGGCGACGACGTACTCTACTCGGGTACCGTGGCGGCGGCCATGGAGGGGCGCAACCTGGGCATGCCGGCCATCGCCATGTCCCTGGTGGGCTCTCGCCACTTCAATACCGCCGGCAGGGTGGCGGCGAGCCTGGTGGGCGCGGCGGATCAGTTGTCGTTGCCGCCCCGCAGCCTGCTCAACGTCAACGTGCCGGATCTCCCCTGGGACGAAATCCAGGGCTTCCGCGTGACCCGCATGGGCTATCGCGGACCCGCCGAGCAACCCATGGAAGTTCGCGACCCCCGTGGCCGGCTGCGGTACTGGATTGCAGCCGTCGGCCGGAATGCCGATGATGGGCCGGATACCGATTTTGCCGCCGTCGAGGCGGGCTATGTGTCGATCACGCCGCTGCAGACCGATCTGACGCGTCATGCGGCCATCGAGGACGTGCAAGGCTGGCTGGATGCATTCACCTGAACAACTGCCCGAATTGCTGCGCGGGGTCGGCATGACATCGCAGCGGACCCGAGATCGGATGGCGTCGCGCCTGGCCGATCAGGGTATCGAGGACGAGCGTGTGCTCAAGGCCATGGCCAGTGAGCCGCGCCACCTGTTTCTCGATGAGGCGCTGTCGCACCGGGCCTATGAGGACACCTCGTTGCCGATTGGGCTGGGCCAGACGCTGTCCCAGCCCTGGATGGTGGCGCGGATGACCGAGCTGGTTCTGAGTGAGTCACCCCGACGTGTGCTGGAGATCGGCACCGGCTCGGGCTACCAAACGTTGATACTCGCGCGGCTGGTGCCGGAACTCTGGTCCGTCGAACGAATCAATGCCTTGCATCATCGAGCCGCAGCGCGTCTGCGTCTGCTCAAGGCGTACAACGTTCGACTGCGCTTGGCGGATGGGGGGCATGGCTGGTCCGAAGCGGCCCCCTTCGATGTCATACTGCTGACCGCCTGTGCCCAGGAGCTGCCGGACGTGCTGGTGTCCCAGCTCGCCGATGGGGGCGTAATGATTCTGCCGCTGGCCGATGCCGGGGGAGAGCAATGGCTGACCCGGGTGCGTCGTGTCGGTAACCGACAAGAAGTCCAGCGGCTCGAGAAAGTTCGTTTCGTGCCGCTGCTGCAAGGAGTGATTCGTTGAAGCGTCAATTCAGTGTGTTCCTCAAGGGCGCCGGCATGGGGGCGGCGGATGCCGTGCCCGGGGTGTCGGGCGGCACCATCGCCTTTGTCACCGGCATCTATGAGGAGCTGATCCATACCATCAAGCAGTTCGGCCCCAGTGCCTTCATTGCCTGGCGTCGAGGCGGGCTTGCCATGCTGGCCGCCCATCTCAACCTGGCGTTTGCGATTCCACTGTTGCTGGGCATCGCTGGCAGCCTGGTCACCGTGGCCCACCTGGTGGTGTGGCTGATGGATGAGCATCCGCTGCTGCTCAACGGCTTCTTCTTCGGGCTGGTGGCGGCCTCGGCCATCGTGGTGAGTCGGCACCCTGCCGACTGGAGGCTGTGGCATCTGCTGCCCCTTGTCGTTGGGCTGTTGCTGGCCCATGCGCTGCCTTCGCTGATGCCTGTCATTACCCTATTGGGCAGCGAATCATTGATGCTGATCGTCGGCGGCGCCATCGCGATCAGTGCATTGCTGCTGCCCGGGGTCTCCGGCAGTTTTCTGCTTCTGACCATGGGGCTCTACGGTACCGTGATGGAGGGGATTCGCGGCTTCGACCTGCAGCTGCTGTCGATCTTCGCGGTGGGCTGCCTGATCGGCCTGTTCGGTTTCTCGCGCCTGTTGTCCTGGCTGCTGCACCATCATCGCACCGCCACTTTACAGCTGCTGATCGGTTTCATCGTCGGCTCGCTGCCGGTGCTATGGCCCTGGCGGGAGCTGGTACGCTACCAGCTCGGTCCGCAAGGGCAGATGATACCCCTCGATTATCGCTACCTGACCCCCGCTGACTACGCCAACCTGACCGGTGAGCCCGGGCTGATGCTGCCGGTGCTGGCCACGATGCTGATCGGCGCTGTACTGGTTCTGGCCCTGGCTGGCTACCACCGTGCAAGCGCTTCCGGCAAGGTGGCGACCGGTCCTAAAACTGCGCCTGAGAAGGAGGATGGCTCCAATGCGTAAGGTATTTCTGGTATCCGCCGTCGCCCTGGCGATGACCGGCTGTGCCGTTCAGCAGGAGCACTCCGCTCCCCAGGTTCGCGATCTCTCTGTGAGTCGCGAGCGTGCCCCTGCCAGCCAATACACCGTGGAGGCCGGCGATACGCTCTATGGCATCGCCTGGCGACATGACATGGACTATCGCGATCTGGCGCGCCTCAACCAGATCAGTCCCCCCTACCGGATAGAGCCAGGACAGCAGCTGCGGCTGGACGAAAATGGTGCCGCCCGCCCCGCCAGCGAAGCACCGCGCGAGCAGCGCGATGCGGAGGTTGCCACGGCCACTGCTCTGGGCGGTGCAGACGAGGCTCGTGATACCGACTGGTTGCTGCCCGATGACGAGGCCATCGAACGCAGTCGACGCTTGACCGCTGAGCCGCTGGAAAGCGGTGAACCCAGTCCCAGCCAGGCGGCGGTGGAGAGCGCCGG
>SKVX01000177.1 GCA_007129225.1 Halomonas sp. | reverse complement strand
GCCGTCGGCATGGCGCCCATCAGGCCACCTTCAACCGCTGGGCATCGATCCACTCTTCCACCCAGGGAATTGCCGCATCATCGGCCATGAAGGTTTCCATGGCATCGACCTCCAGGCGGTCTCCCAGGCGAGTGGCACCCAGTCCCTGCAGCATCTCATCCAACTGGCGACCGGCACCGCAGAAGGTTTCCCCGTAGGAACTGTCACCCAGCGCAATCACGCCGTAGCGCAGGTCAGTGAGCCCTGGGCACTCCTCATCGAGACCACGGGCGAAGGGGACGAAGTTGCCGGGGAAGTCCCCACTGCCGGTAGTGGAGACACAGAAGAGCGCAAGATCGGTGGGGGAATCGGTCAAGTCCGACACAGTCGGCTGCTCGAGGATATCCACCTCATAGCCGGCCGACTCAAACAGCGGCTTGACCTGCTCGGCGACATCGAGGGCGCCACCATACATGGTTCCTACAAGGATCTTCAGCATTGGCATGTCGAGGGTATACCTGAGGATTTTGGTCGGATATTAGCATAGCTCGAACGGCTTCGAAACCGGCACGCTACCGACATGGGATTACATGCAGCAGGGGGAATGTCCGAGTATAATAGTCGGACTTTATGCCAAGGAGGCGACATGCTGCAGACCTTCGAAGCCTGGATCACACCGATCATGATCGGCGGCCTGGTCCTGTTCATGAGCTTCATCATCTGGGATCTGGCCAAGCAATCCCAGGCCGGGCGATTCGGCACCATCATGCTGTTCGTGGTGCTGGGTGCCGGCATTCTCGGCTATCTGTTGAAAGTCGTCATCACCTGGCTCATCGAACGCGGCAGCGTCTGAGCGATCCAGAACGACCCGACGCCACCCACCGGGTGGCATCGGATCATGGTGGCTCAGCCGGGCAGCGGTCCCTCGAAGCCCTCGACCTGGCTCTTCAGCTTCTGGCCGGGACGGAAAGTCACCACACGGCGAGCCGAAATGGGAATCTCCTCCCCCGTCTTCGGGTTTCGTCCCGGGCGTTCGCGCTTGTCCCGCAAGTCGAAATTGCCGAAACCGGACAGCTTGACCTGCTCGTTCTCACGCAGGCAGGCCCGGATTTCCTCGAAGAAGGCCTCCACCATCGACTTGGCTTCCCGCTTGGTCAAACCCAGCTCGGCATGAAGGTGTTCGGCCAGTTCCGCCTTGGTCAACGCTCCCATGTCTACTCCTTCAGAGTGGCGGTCCAGCCCGCCGCCGGGCATTCGGCATCACCATGAGTCGCGAACTGCGTGAACGCTCTCCTCCGATCACGACCGGAAAGGTCATCCGCGAAGCTCGGCCCCCAGGTGTTGATGCGATTCGGCGACAATGGCATCGACCAACTGATTGATTTCCTCGTCATTCAGCGTGCGCGAAGGATGCTGCCAGGTCAAGCCCAAGGCGACGCTTTTGTATCCTGCTGTAACCCCCTTACCTTGGTAGACATCGAAAAGGCGCAGCTCTTCCAGCCATTGACCGGCCTTTCCCCGCACGCAGTCGAGCAGCGCCTGGACCGGCAGGTCCGCCTTGACCAGGAAAGCCAGGTCACGGCGCACTTCCGGATAGCGGGAAAGCGGCACGAAGGTCGGCAGCACGCCGCGGACCAGGGCATCCTGGCGCACCTCGAAGAGTAGCGCATCGGTCTTGATCCCCAGCGCCGCCTTGACCCCCGGGTGCATTGCACCGATCCAGCCGACCGATTCCCCACGATAGAGGACACGCGCGCTCTGGCCCGGGTGCAGCGAAGGGTGCTCACCCGGCTCGAAACGCCAGGCCTCGGGCTCGCCACCCATGGCGATCAAGCTTTCCAGGTCACCCTTGATGTCGAAGAAGTCCACCTTGTCGCGACCGCCGGCCCAGCCCTCCGGCTCGCGGGAGCCACACACCAGCGCACCGAGCATCGGCGTCTGCTGCAGATCATCCAGATCCCCCCGGAAGACGAGGCCCGCCTCGAACAGCCGTACACGATTCTGCTGCCGATTCAGGTTATGTTCCAGGGCTCGCACCAGCCCGGGGAAGAGGCTCGCCCTCATCACCGAGAGGTCGCTGGAGATGGGATTTGCCAGCCTGGGCGATACCGCGTCGGGCAGCATCGCCTGCTGAAGTTCTGGTGTCACGAAGCTGTAGGTCACCGCCTCCTGATAGCCGCGTGCCACCATCTGCCGGCGCAAGCGTCCCAGCGGGGTACGCGCCTCATGGTCCGGGCGAAGCGCAAGCCGTGCGGAAGGACGACGCACGGGCAGCCGGTTGTAGCCGTGGATTCGCGCTATCTCCTCGATCAGGTCCTCCTCGATGGCAATATCGAAGCGCCAGCTCGGCACGCGAGTCCGCCAGCCGGACTCGGTGGTATCCACCGCCATCCCCAGCCGCTGGAGAATGTCGGTGACCTCCTCCTGTGGAAGCTGCTTGACCAGCGCCTGTTCGAGACGGGCAGCCCGCAGCGTCACCACACGCTCACCGGGCAGCTGTGCCTGGCTTGTGGCGTCGACCAGCGGACCCGGCTCACCTCCGGTGATCTGCAGCAGCAGGGCCGTGGCCCGCTCGATGGCATCCGCCGTCAGCTGCGGATCGACACCCCGCTCGAAGCGGTGCGACGCATCGGTGTGCAGGCCATAGCCACGCGCCTGCCCGGCAATGGCCAGGGGCGAGAAGTAGGCCGCCTCCAGGAATATGTCCCGCGTTTCGGGGCTGACGCCCGAGTCCTCGCCTCCCATGACACCGGCAATGGCCAGCGGGCCACGCTCATCGGCAATCACCAGCGTCGAGGCACCCAGGGTGATTTCCTGCCCATCGAGCAGCACCAGCCGCTCACCCTCACGAGCCAGGCGCACGACCACGCCGTCATGCAGGTTGGCACGATCGAAGGCATGCAGCGGCTGGCCCAGCTCGAGCATCACGTAGTTGGTGATGTCGACCACCGGATCGATGGAGCGCACGCCACTGCGGCGCAGTCGCTCGACCATCCATAGTGGCGTGGCGACCGTGACATCGACCCCCTTGATCAGGCGCCCGATATAGCGTGGGCAGCGTTCGGCATCCTCGACGCGAACCGGAAAGGTCTCATGATGGGTCGCCGCCACCGGCGCCACGTCCGGCGAGGCCACCGGCAGCCGGTTGAGTACGCCCACCTCCCGGGCCAGCCCCTTGAGACTCAGGCAGTCGCCGCGATTGGGCGTCAGGTCCACTTCGATGGTGTTGTCGTCGAGGCCCATCCAGGCGCGGAAATCCTCCCCCGCCGGCGCCTCCAGCGGCAGCTCGAGAATGCCTGGCGACGTCTCCTCCTCCAGGCCCAACTCCGAGGCGGAGCAGATCATGCCCCGCGACTCCACGCCACGCAACTTGGCCTGCCGTATCTTGAAATCGCCGGGCAGCACGGCACCGACGCGGGCGAAGGGCACCTTCTGGCCGACCGCCACATTGGGTGCGCCGCAGACCACCTGGACCGACTCACCGCTGCCATCGATGACCTGACAGACATTGAGCTTGTCGGCATCCGGATGCGGTGCCTTGCCTACCACCTCGGCGATGACAACGCCGCTGAAGAGCGCCGCCACCGGCTGGATGGCATCCACTTCAAGCCCGGCCATGGTGATCTGGTCAGCCAACGCCTGGACGCCCAGCTGCGGCGAGACCCACTCACGCAGCCACTGTTCGGAAAATTTCATGACTTATCCTGTGTTCTGCCGAAGTTCATGTAACGCCGCCCGTTCAGGCGAACTGGCGCAGAAAGCGCAGATCGTTCTCGAAGAACAGTCGCAGGTCATTGACGCCGTAGCGCAGCATGGCCAGGCGCTCGGCTCCCATGCCGAAGGCAAACCCCTTGTAGCGCTCCGCATCGATGCCGGAATGACGGAACACCTCCGGATGCACCATGCCGCAGCCCATCACCTCCAGCCAGCCGCTGTGGGAGCAGACGCGACAGCCTTCACCGCTGCACATCACGCACTGGATATCGACTTCCGCCGAAGGCTCGGTGAAGGGAAAATAGGAAGGCCGAAAACGCACCGAGAGATCGTCACGCTCGAAGAAGGCGTGAAGGAAGTCCTCGATGGTGCCCTTGAGGTCGGCAAAGCTGACATCCTCGTCCACCAGCAGTCCCTCCACCTGATGGAACATCGGCGTATGGGTCAGGTCGGAATCGCTGCGATAGACCCGCCCCGGGCAGACGATACGAATCGGTGGCGACTGTTCCTTCATGGTGCGCACCTGGACCGGCGACGTGTGCGTGCGCAGCAGTCGAGTGGCATCGAAATAGAAGGTGTCGGCCATGCCCCGCGCGGGGTGGTGGGCGGGAATATTCAGCGCCTCGAAGTTGTGGTAGTCGTCCTCGATCTCCGGTCCCACGGCAACGTCGTAGCCGATCCGGGTGAAGAGCCCTTCGATGCGCTCCAGGGTGAGCGTCACCGGATGCAGGCCACCGCTGGGCTGGCCACGACCGGGCAGCGTCACGTCGATGCGCTCTGCGGCCAATTGCGCTTCCAGCGCGGCCTTGCTCAGCGCCTGCCGGCGCTCGTCGAGCTCCTGGGACAGCGCCTGCTTTGCCTGGTTGATGCGCTCGCCTGCTGCGGGACGCTCATCGGCCGGCAGCTTGCCCAGCCCCTTTAGCTGGGCGGTGATCTCGCCCTTCTTGCCGAGATAGCGCACCCGCAACTCATCGAGCGCCGCGATGCTCTCGGCGGCCTGGATGGCTTGACGGGCCTCGGTGACCAGTGTCGGTAAGTGGTCCATCCGTTGAGCTCCGAAATCGTTGATCTTGGCTGAAAAAACGTCGAGTTTCGATCGACAAAAAAACAGGGGAAGAGCGGCTGCTCTTCCCCTGCGACGGTCTGGCGTTAAAGGAGACCGGCCAACGCCGGCCCGACGCCATCGGTCGGAATCGCTTACTGGGCAGCCTTGGCCTTCTCGACGATGGCAGCAAAGGCGGCCTTCTCGTGAACAGCCAGATCGGCCAGCACCTTGCGGTCGATCTCGATACCGGCCTTCTTCAGGCCGCCGACGAAACGGCTGTAGGACATGCCGTGCTGGCGAGCACCCGCGTTGATACGCTGGATCCACAGGGCACGGAACTGACGCTTGCGGTTGCGGCGGTCACGATAGGCATACTGGCCTGCCTTGATGACGGCCTGCTTGGCCACGCGGAAGACGCGCGAACGGGCGCCATAGTAGCCCTTGGCCAGCTTCAGTACTTTCTTGTGACGACGACGAGCGACGACACCACGCTTGACACGAGTCATAGCTTTCTCCTGACGTTAAAATAGAACAAGCAGAGGCTTACAGGTTCGGCAGCATGCGCTGAACGAGGGCCTTGTCGGCGTCGTGGATGAGCTTCGTACCACGCAGATGACGCTTACGCTTGGTCGACTTCTTGGTCAGGATGTGGCTACGGTGAGACTGCTTGTGCTTGAAGCCATTGGCAGTCTTCTTGAAGCGCTTGGCAGCGCCACTGTTAGTCTTGATTTTCGGCATGAGTCAACTCTCCGCTCGAGTTTTTTAGAAAATCCGTGGCCTATGGCCGGCATTGACGCCGGCCATCCGTTTGACTGGCCGTCGGATCACTTCTTCTTGGGGGCAATGATCATGATCATCTGGCGCCCTTCCATCTTGGGGAAGGCCTCCACGGTCCCGATCTCCTCGAGATCCGCAGCGATCCGCTCCATCAGCTTGCGGCCGATGTCCTGGTGCGCCATTTCACGGCCGCGAAAACGCAGCGTGACCTTGCCCTTGTCGCCACCTTCGAGGAAACGAGTCAGGTTTTTCAGCTTGACCTGATAGTCGCCCTCGTCGGTGCCAGGCCGGAATTTCACTTCCTTGACCTGTATCTGCTTCGTCTTCTTCTTCTGAGCTGCCTTCTGCTTCTTCTGCTCAAAGACGAATTTGCCGTAATCCATGATCTTGCAGACGATGGGATCGGCATTGGAAATCTGGACGAGGTCCAAACCGGCCGCTTCGGCTCGCTCCAGTGCTTCACTGGTGGGCACTACGCCCAGCTGCTCGCCGTCGCTGTCGATCAGGCGTACCTGATCCTCGGTAATACGCTCGTTCATTGGGGGGCGCTTGTCCTGAGGACGTCCGCGCTGGCTGCTTCGCTTGATCGTTCCGTCTCCGTTCCGGTAATTGACAGTGTCGTTACCAACCTTCGGTCCGAACGCGCTCGATGAACTCATCGACGGTCTGGACGCCGAGGTTTTCGCCGGTGCGGGTGCGCACGGCAACCGAATCGGCTTCGACTTCCTTATCCCCTACCACAAGGAGATAGGGAACTTTCTGCAACGTATGCTCGCGGATTTTAAAGCCGATCTTCTCGTTCCTCAAGTCCGCCTTGACGCGAAGACCGATTTTCTGCAAGCGACGCTCCAATTGTACCGCATAGTCACGCTGCGCATCGGTAATTGTCATCACCACCACCTGCTCCGGCGCCAACCAGAGCGGCATCGCCCCGGCGTAGTGCTCGATCAGGATGCCGATGAAGCGCTCGAAGGAGCCGAGAATGGCCCGATGAAGCATGACCGGCGTCTTGCGCTCGCCGTCTTCGTCGACGAATTGGGCGTTCAATCGACCCGGCAGATTGAAATCCAGCTGCAGTGTACCGCATTGCCAGACACGATTCAGGCAATCACGCAGGGCGAATTCGATCTTGGGTCCATAGAACGCCCCTTCACCCGGCTGCAGCTCCCACTCCAGACCGGTGGCATCGAGTGCCGCCTCGAGCCCCTGCTCGGCCCGATCCCAAAGCGCCGCCTCGCCCATGAAGCCCTCGGGGCGGGTCGACAGCTTGAGCTCGACGTCGTCGAAACCCAGTTCCTTGTACACCTTGAGCGTCAGGGCGATGAAATCTTCCGCCTCGGCCTGGATCTGCTTCTCGGTGCAGAAGATATGCGCATCGTCCTGGGTGAAGCCTCGCACCCGCATCAGGCCGTGCAGCGAACCGGATGGCTCGTTGCGGTGGCAGCTGCCGAATTCCGCCAGGCGCAGCGGCAGATCGCGGTAGCTCTTGAGCCCCTGGTTGAACACCTGCACGTGACAGGGGCAGTTCATCGGCTTGACCGCGTATTCGCGCTTCTCCGACTCGGTGGTGAACATCAGGTCGCTGTAGTGCCCCCAGTGACCGGACTTCTTCCACAGTGACAGGTCCACCACCTGCGGGGTACGAATTTCCTGGTAGCCATGCTCGACCTGGACCTTGCGCATATACTGCTCCAGCGCCTGATAGATGGTCCAGCCATTGGGATGCCAGAACACCATGCCCGGCGCCTCCTCCTGGAGATGGAAGAGGTTCATGCGCTTGGCCAGCTTGCGGTGATCGCGCTTCTCGGCCTCCTCGAGGCGCTTGAGATAGGCCTTGAGCTGTTTCTTATCACCCCAGGCCGTACCATATACCCGGGTCAGCATCGGATTGCCGGCATCACCGCGCCAGTAGGCACCGGCCAGCTTGGTCAGCTTGAACGCCTTCAGGTGCCGGGTATTGGGCACATGAGGCCCCCGGCACATGTCGACATACTCCTTGTGCTGGTAGAGCCGGATCGTCTCGCCCTCGGGAATCTCGCGGACGATCTCCTGCTTGTACGGCTCGTCGCGATGCAGGAAGGCCAACATCGCGTGGTCACGGTCCACGTACTCGCGAACCACGTCATACTCCTCGTCGATGAGCGCTCTCATGCGCGTCTCGATCGCCGCCAGATCGTCCGGGGTGATGGATACGCCAAAGTCGATGTCGTAGTAGAATCCATCGTCGATCACCGGCCCGATGGCCATCTTCGCTTCCGGATAGAGCTGCTTGACCGCGTGGCCAATCAGGTGGGCGCAGGAGTGGCGAATCACCTCGAGACCTTCCGGGTCGCGGGCGGTAATGATGGCCACCTCGGCATCATGGTCAATGATATCGGCAGCATCCACCAGTTCGCCGTCGATCTTGCCGGCGACACAGGCCTTGGCCAGGCCGGGTCCGATCGATTCGGCCAGCTGCATCACGGAAAGAGGTTCGTCGAAGGTTCTCTGGCTGCCGTCCGGCAGGGTCACGATGGGCATTGAAGCGTCCTTGTGCGCAGTGGTGATCCATACCAGGGATCACGTGCCGCAGTTAGTGGCGTAGTTCTAGTGTCGAGGTTCT
>SKVX01000238.1 GCA_007129225.1 Halomonas sp. | reverse complement strand
TGGTGAAGACGGCCTTCACGGTGTGCCGCGGGGGCACTTGTTTGGCTTGATCAGCCTGAGAAGCAACCTGGCGATGTACTATTTCGTCTTTGCGGTCTTTCTGATCGGTTTTGCTATCGTACAGCGCACCGTGCACTCGCCCTTCGGCCAGGTGCTCAAGGCGATTCGTGAGAACGAGCCGCGGGCGGTATCGCTGGGCTACAACGTCGACGCCTACAAGCTGCTGGCCTTCGTGATTTCCGCTGGCCTTGCCGGTCTGGCAGGTTCCACCAAGACCATCGTCTTCCAGCTTGCATCGCTAACTGACGCCCACTGGCACATGTCCGGTGAAGTCATCCTGATGACCCTGCTCGGCGGGGTGGGCACCTTGTTTGGTCCGATTGTCGGTGCGGGGCTGGTGGTCAGTCTGCAGCATATGCTGGCGCAGTCGCCGCTTGGAAACTGGATCAACGTCATTCTGGGCCTGATCTTCGTCATCTGCGTGCTCAGCTTCCGTAGCGGTATCGTTGGTGAGATTACCAAGATGTATCGCAAGAACTTCAAGTGAAGGCCGTCGGTATGGCCACTTTGGGCGCCCCAGCATGGGGCGCCTTTTTTCATGAGAACATCCTGCTTGACGCCCAAGGAATCGACAGGGACGCTATCGGGGAGGCGAATGCCCCACAGGCTGATATGCTGGGGGAGCTCTCTGCAAGGTCGGAAGTGAGCCTTGCATCGAGACATTGTCTGCCGACGTCAGCCGTCGAATAAGGGAACCGAAGCAAGGAGATCGCCATGAAATCACGCGCCGCCATTGCCACGGCCGCCGGCAAGCCGCTGGAATTGGTCGAGATCGACGTCGAGGGACCAAGGGCTGGGGAGGTGCTGGTACGCATCGCGGCCACCAGCGTCTGCCACACCGACGCCTTCACCCTCTCCGGCGCCGACCCGGAAGGCCTCTTCCCCTCGGTGCTGGGCCACGAGGGCGCCGGGGTCGTCGAGGAAGTCGGCCCCGGCGTCACCAGCGTCAAGCCCGGCGATCACGTCATTCCGCTCTATACCGCCGAGTGCGGCCAGTGCAAGTTCTGTCTCTCCGGCAAGACCAACCTGTGCCAGGCAGTGCGAGCCACCCAGGGCCAGGGCCTGATGCCCGACGGCACCTCGCGCTTCTCGCTGGACGGCCAGCCGCTGCACCACTACATGGGTTGTTCCACCTTCAGTGAGTACACCGTGCTGCCCGAGGTTTCCTTGGCGGTGGTGTCCAGGGAAGCGCCGCTGGACAAGATCTGCCTGCTCGGCTGTGGCGTGACCACCGGTATCGGCGCGGTGCTCAACACCGCCAAGGTGGAGCCGGGCTCCACCGTCGCCGTGTTCGGCCTCGGTGCCATCGGCCTGGCGGTGATCCAGGGCGCGCAGATGGCCAAGGCCAGCCGCATTATTGCCATCGACGTCAATCCGGACAAGTTCGAGCTGGCACGCCAGTTCGGTGCCACCGATTTCGTCAATCCCAAGGACCACGCCGACCCGATCCAACAGGTGATCGTCGACCTGACCGATGGCGGGGTCGACTACTCCTTCGAGTGCATCGGCAACGTCAACGTGATGCGCCAGGCGCTGGAGTGCTGCCACAAGGGCTGGGGCGAGTCGGTGATCATCGGCGTGGCGGGCGCCGGCGAGGAAATCTCGACGCGGCCGTTCCAACTGGTGACAGGGCGAGTGTGGCGCGGCTCGGCCTTCGGCGGGGTCAAGGGGCGCAGCGAACTGCCGGGCTACGTGGAGCGCTACATGAACGGCGAGATCAAGATCGACGAGTTCATCACCCATGACTTGCCGTTCGAGCAGATCAATGAAGCCTTCGATCTGCTGCACGCCGGCAAGAGCATCCGTACCGTGCTTCACTATTGAGACGACAGGCTGAGGAGCGACGCCCCATGACCATGACCGAAAAGCTCGAGCTGGTATCGGCCAACAAGAGTTTCGGAGGCTGGCACAAGCGCTACCGGCACCACTCGAGGGCGCTTGACTGCGAGATGGTATTTGCCATTTATCTGCCACCCCAGGCCGAGACCGAGCGGGTGCCGCTGCTCTGGTGGCTGTCGGGGCTGACCTGTACCGATGAGAATTTCATGCAGAAGGCAGGGGCTCACCGTGTGGCGGCAGAGCTGGGAGTCGCCATTCTCTGTCCGGACACCAGCCCCCGGGGTACCGACCTGCCGGGTGAGCACGATAGCTACGACCTTGGCTCCGGTGCCGGCTTCTACGTCAACGCCTCCCGGGAGCCCTGGAAGAAGCATTATCGGATGTATGACTACGTCACCGAAGAGCTGCCCTCGGTGGCTCGGCAACACTTTCCGCTCAATGGCCGTGAGGCCATCAGTGGGCACTCCATGGGCGGTCACGGTGCCTTGACCATGGCTCTGCGCCGGCCCGGCCACTATCGCTCGGTCTCGGCGTTTGCACCGATCGTCAATCCCAGCCAGTGCCCCTGGGGGCGCAAGGCCTTCCACGAGTACCTGGGCGATGACCCCGGCAGTTGGACCCAGTACGATGCCTGCGAGCTGGTAGCCAAGGGAGCATCGAGTCAACCGCTGTTCATCGACCAGGGGGAGGAGGATGATTTTCTTGACGAGCAGCTCAAGCCCGAGCGACTCGAGGCGGTTTGCCATGCACACGATCACCCACTGACGCTGCGTCGCCAGCCGGGGTATGATCACAGCTACTACTTCATCGCCAGCTTCATTGAGGACCATCTGCGCTATCATGCCGAGTATCTCTTCAAACGCTGATCAACCAACGCTGTCAGGCGTGGCATGATTCGCGCCGTTTTCTTTCGTGTCCTGCGCTGGGCGGCCTTGGTCGGGGCCGCCTTCGTCGTGTTGTCGCTGGTGCTGGTGCTGATGATGCGCTACGTGCCGGCCTACGGTTCGATGGTGATGCTGGAGCGCAAGGTCGAGGCCTGGCTTTCCGGCGAATCGTTGCCTATCCAGCACCAGTGGCGCCCATGGGAGGAGCTTTCCGACCACGCCAAGCTGGCGGTGATCGCCGCCGAGGATCAACGCTTTCCCGATCATCGGGGCTTCGATGTCGCCGAGATGCGGCGTGCCTGGGAGGCGAGCCGCTCCGGCGCGCGCCTACGAGGCGCCAGCACCATCAGCCAGCAGACTGCCAAGAACCTGTTCCTCTGGACCGGACGTAGTTGGGCCCGCAAGGGGCTCGAGGCCTGGTTTACCCTGCTGATCGAAACGCTGTGGCCCAAGGAGCGAATCCTCGAGGTCTACCTCAATATCGCCGAGTGGGACAATGGTGTGTTCGGCCTCGAGGCCGCCGCACAGCACTATTTCGGCGTGTCGGCCGGCCAGGTGAACGAAGTACAGGCGAGCCGCTTGGCCGCCATACTGCCCAACCCCCGGGCTTGGAGTGCGGCACGGCCGGGCCCACACACGGAGCGTCGCAGTCAGTGGATACGCCAGCAGATGCGCAACCTCGGTGGCCCGAGTTACCTGCAGCGGCTGGCCGTCGACTGAGTCGGTGATGGCGTCATGCCTGGCCTGCCGGCTTGTAGCGAACGGCCAGCACGACGCCGACAATGGTGACGGCCATGCCCACCAGCCCTATCAATGGCAATCGCTCATCGAACAACCACCAGGCCTGCAGTGCCGTGACCGGTGGCACCAGATAGAAGAGGCTGGCCACCCGGGAGGCTTCGCCGCGGCGGATCAGCGCCATCAGCAGCAGGATGGCGCTGATCGAGAGCACCAGTACCAGCCAGGCCATGGTCAGGACGAAGGTGGGGGTCCAGTCGATGCTACGCTCCTCGAACAGCAGGGCGCCGAGGCCCAGCAGACAACCTGCCGCCAGGTATTGCACCACGGTGCCGGAAAGCAAGGGCATGCCGGTACAGAAGCGCTTCTGGTACAGGGTGCCCAGGGTAATCCCCGCCAGCGCGGCCAGGATGCTGGCCAGGGCACCCAGGCCGAAACCTTGAAACAGCGCCGCGCCCGGGTCTAGCTTGCTGCCCAATACCATCACGATACCGGCAAGCCCAAGCAGCAGACCGAGCCACTGAATCGAAGAAATTCTCTCGCCCAGCAGCGGGCTGGCCAGGGTGGCCGTCAACAGTGGCTGCAGGCCCACCAGGAGCGCGGCCAGGCCTGCCGGCATTCCCAGGTAGATTCCATAGAACACGCCGCCCAGGTAGGCGCCGTGCACCAGCATCCCGGAAACAGCGATATGTCCCCATAGTCGGGCGCCTTGTGGCCAGCCGCCCTTGAACAGCTTGACCAGTGGCGCCAGCAGTATGAGGGTCAGCACGAAGCGCACGAACAGGAAGGTGAAGGGTTCGGCATGGGGCAGGCCGAACTTGGCGCCGATGAACCCGGTACTCCAGAGGGCCACGAACAGTATCGGCATGCCTGCCAGCAGAACGGTATCGAGCCGGGAGTGGAGAGGAGCGCTCATTGACAGACAGCATCCTTGTTCGAATAAAGTAGGGACGATGGTAGGGACGATACTGTGTCCTGGGGCCGGGTAGAAGCTAGCAGAGTAAGTATTTCTGCTCATGAGAAGTATTACACACCGTTACATGAAAGTTTTGAACCCAAGGTTCCCCACCGCGTCACAGTCCCACGTAACGCAACACACCCACGCAATACGTTTGGAGGTATTTCATGCAACGGATGACTGCACTGTTCTCGGCCGCACTGCTCACCGCCGGCCTCATGGCCGTTCAGGCGCACGCCCAGGACCCAGCGCAAGATCCGGCGGCCGATCCGCAGCAGCAGCCGCAAGCCGCCGCTCCGGCACAAGACTTTTCTGACGACCAGCTGCAGCAGTTCGCCGATGCGTCTCAGGATATCGCCGTGATTTCCCAGGAGTACACCGAGCGCCTGCATGCGGCCGAGGATGAGCAGACTCAGCAGGAAGTGCGTATGGAAGCCAACGACAAGATGGTGGAAGTGGTCGAGGATAGTGGTCTCGATGTGGATACCTTCAACGCTATCGGTCACGCCATCCAGCAGGATCCCGAGCTGATGCAGCGTGTGCAGCAGATGGCCGAGCAGTCATGATGTGATGCCGCCATCGGCAGCGTGAAGACGAAAGGCCACCTCCGGGTGGCCTTTCTGCTATTCGGGAGTCGTATACGGCGCTTTACAGCCGGACAGTGCCCTTACACACTGGTCGCAACTTTATCTAGTGCTGGTAGCGGGGTGACGCATGGAAGTGGAGCTACGGGAAATTCGTCAGCACATGAGTCGCTTTCCCCCTTTCGAGAGCCTCTCCGACGATCTGCTTGATGAATTGGCAGGCCAGGTGGCGGTGGGCTATTTCAAGGCGGGTAGCGATATCCTGGTGCTTGAGCAGGAACTGCATGAGCTGTGCTATATCCGCAGCGGCGCCGTGGAGGTCTATCGTCGCAACGGCGATCTCTACAATCGCCTGGGCGAGGGGGACATCTTCGGCCACTTCAGCCTGCTGCGAAACCATCGGGTGCGCTTCCCGGCGCGGGCGCTGGAAGATACTCTGATCTACTTCATTCCCGAGCCGCTGTTTCATCGGCTCTGCGAGGCCGATGAGCATTTCGCCGACTTCGTGGAACTGGGCCGGCCACGCATGGAGGCCGCGGTAGAGCAGCACAAGCAAGCCAATGACATGATGATCACCCGGGTGCGCAAGCTGCTGACGCGCTATCCGGTCATGATCGTGGCCACCACGACGGTACAGGAAGCGGCCCGCCAGATAGGGGACGCCCAGGCCTCGGCGGCACTGGTATTGGATTCACCGGATGACAACCCGCGCTACACCTTCACCGATAGCGAAGACCGGCCCTGGATGGTCCGGGGCATCCTGACCGACAGTGACTTTCGTACGCGGGTCGTGGCCGAGGGCCTACCGCCTGATACCCCCGTCGGCGAACTGCTCGGTGAGCGGCTGATCACCATCCAGTCCGACGAATCGGTGCATGAGGCGATGCTGTGCATGCTGCGCAACAACATTCACCATTTGCCGGTGCTGCACCGTCGCCGACCGGTGGGTATCGTGCACCTCTCGGACATCATCCGCTACGAAACCCACAGCAGCCTCTACCTGGTCAGCAATATCTTCAACCAGTCCAGCGCCGAGGGGTTGGCCAAGCTGGCCCCCGATGTGCGTGCCGCCTTCGTGCGCATGGTGGAAGAGGGCGCCAATTCGCAGATGGTGGGCAGTGCCTTGTCGACCATCGGTCGCAGTTTCACGCGGCGTTTGCTGGAACTGGCCGAAGAGGAATTGGGGCCGCCGCCGGTACCCTACTGCTTCATGGTCAATGGTTCCATGGCTCGCAACGAGCAGTCCATCGTCACCGATCAGGATCATGCCCTGGTGCTCTCGGACACCTTTGATGCCAAGCGACACGATGCCTATTTTCTGGCCTTGGCGCAGCGGGTCAGCGATGGTCTCGATGCTTGTGGTTACACCTACTGCAAGGGGGACGTGATGGCCACCAACGCCAAGTGGCGCCAGCCCCTGTCGGTATGGAAACGCTACTTCAGCGACTGGATTGACAACCCCACCCCCGAGCGTCTGCTGCACAGCTCGATCTTCTTCGACCTGGACAGCAGCTTCGGTGAAGAGGCCTATGTCGAACAGCTCCAGGACCTGGTGGCGCAGAAGGCACCAGACAGCCCGTTGTTCCTGGCGGCCATGGCGCGAAACGCCTTGAACCGCACGCCGCCGCTGGGGTTTTTCCGCACCTTCGTGATGGAAAAGGATGGCAAGCAGAACAACTCGATCAACCTCAAGCGACGCGGTACGGCCCCCATGGTCGACCTGATCCGGGTGCATGCTCTGGCCTGTGGCTCACAGGCCCAGAACAGCTTCGAGCGCCTCGATGCCATCGGTAACACCCAGTTGCTGGCACCGGGAGCCGGCGAGAAGCTGCGTTATGCGCTGGAGCTGATTGCCATGGCACGGATACGCCATCAGGTCATCGATATCCAGCAGGACCGGGTGCCGGACAACAACATCGAACCGGAGAACGTCGAGGATAGCGAGCGCCATAACCTCAAGGACGCCTTCCAGGTCCTGAGCAACGCACAGAAGTTCCTCAAGTATCGATACCCGATACCGGCCCGCACCGGCCGGTCTCGCTAGGCCATGCCCTCGTATCGTCTGACGCCACAACGCTCGCTTCCCGACTGGCCGGGGTATCTTGCCGCGCGAGCCGGCGAGACCTCTCGCCCTGAACTGGCCCGCTATTTTGCCGCCGGCTGCCCGCCCCCTGAGATCCCCATCGGTGAGGTGCCCCTGGTGGCGCTGGACATGGAGACCACCGGGCTCGATGCGCGTCGCCACGATATCGTCAGCATTGGCCTGGTGCCTTTCACTCTCGGGCGAATTCACTGGGCCGAACGTCGCTACTGGCTGGTGCGACCAACCCGCCCGCTGTCCAGCGAGTCGATCACCTTCCATCACATCACCCATTCGGAAATCGCCGAGGCGCCGGACCTGGCGGTAGTGCTGCCCGACCTGCTCGAAGCCATGGCTGGCCGCCTTGCGGTAGTGCACTTCCGCCATATCGAGCGGCCGTTCCTGGATGAGGGGGCCCAGTCGCGGCTGGGTGAGGGGCTTCGCTTTCCCGTCATCGATACCATGTCCCTGGAAGCTCTCCGACACCGGCTCTCGCTCTGGGCACGCTTTCGCCGCTGGATGCGCCGGCCACCGGTATCGATACGCTTGGGCGACAGCCGGGCACGCTATGGCCTGCCCGCGTACCAGGGCCATCATGCGCTGCTCGATGCCCTGGCCACGGCCGAATTGTTCCAGGCCCAGATCGCCACCCACTATCGGCCAGAGGTGCCGGTTGGCGAGCTGTGGAGCTAGCCGGTCCGTTTCCGGCTCAGGCGGGCCTAGAGCCAGAGATCGGCAAAGGTCTTGCCGTCCACCGGCCTGCCGTAATAGAAGCCTTGGACACCGCTGCAGCCCAGTGCTCTCAGCGCCTCGGCCTGCTCGGCCTCTTCGACGCCTTCGGCCACGGTATGCATCCCCAGGGTCTCGGCCATAGCGATGATGGTGGCAACAATGGCGTGATCGTGACTGCTCTTGAGCATGTCTTGTACGAAGGACATATCGATCTTCAGCGTATCGGCGGCAAAGCGCTTGAGATAGGTCAGCGATGAATAGCCGGTGCCGAAATCGTCGATTGCCAGGCCGAAGCCTGCATCATGCAGGGCGCGGGTGATGCGCACGG
>SKVX01000025.1 GCA_007129225.1 Halomonas sp. | reverse complement strand
TGCCATCTTCTATGGCCAGCGCGCCGAGGTGACGCTGGAAGACGATCCCTCCCGCCTGACGATCATCATCCGCGACCATGGGCCGGGCATCCCCGAGGGGCAGCGCGAGCGGGTCTTCTCGCCCTTCGTCCGTCTCGAACCCTCGCGCAGCCGCAATACCGGCGGCAGCGGCCTGGGGCTGGGCATCGCCCGGCATATCGCTCGGGCCCTGGGCGGCGATATCGGTCTCGACAACCACCCCGAGGGCGGGCTGAGAGTGAGCGTGACGCTGCCCCGGCCGCGGGATATTACGGGGCTGTAATATTCCGGCAATACGACGCCAACACTTCGCAGGACTAGGTAACCCCTCCTGTCGCGCTTCCTGGGGTAGCGTGTCGTTATCCGGTGTCACGCCGGAAACATAACAACTCGAGGAGTTACGCCATGCCTTCCTTCAAGCGGAATTGTTTCACCGCAACGCGTTTTCCCCGGACCGGGCTTGCCCTGGCCACGGCCCTGGCCGCTTCCGTGTCACTGACCAGCGCCCATGCCGCCGGTGAAGTGGAAGTGCTGCACTGGTGGACTTCCGGTGGCGAGGCCCGGGCCGCCAACGTGCTCAAGGATCTGATGGAGGCGGAGGGGTACGGCTGGCAGGACTTCGCCGTTGCCGGTGGCGGCGGCGAAACGGCCATGACGGTACTCAAGTCCCGGGCCATGTCCGGCAATCCGCCCTCGGCGGCCCAGATCAAGGGACCGGAGATCCAGGAGTGGGGCGAGCTGGGCCTGCTCGGCGAGCTCGACGACGTCGCCGAGGCAGAGGGGTGGGACCAGCTGCTGCCCGAAACGGTGGCCGATATCATGCGCTACGACGGCCAGTACGTGGCCGTGCCGGTCAACGTCCACCGGGTCAACTGGCTATGGGCCAACCCGGACCTGCTCGAACAGGTCGGTGTCGAGATGCCCACCACCCTGGATGAGCTGTTCGCCGCCGGCGAGGCGATCCGCGAGGCGGGCTTCATCCCGCTGGCCCACGGCGGCCAGGCCTGGCAGGACGCCACGGTGTTCGAGACCGTGCTGCTGGCGACGGGGGGAGTGGAGTTCTTCCAGCAGGCCCTGGTGGATCTCGACCCCGAGGCGCTGGGCAGCGAGCAGATGGTCGAGGCGCTGGAGACCTTCAAGCGTCTGCGCGGGCTGATGGATGACGACATGTCCGGGCGCGACTGGAACATCGCCACCTCCATGGTCATCAACGGTGATGCCGCCATGCAACTGATGGGCGACTGGGCCAAGGGCGAGTTCACCGCCGCCGAACTCACCGCCGGCGAGGACTACCTCTGCGCCGCCGCGCCGGGCACCGCCGACGCCTTCACCTTCAACATCGACAGCCTGGCGATGTTCCGCGTCGAGGGCGAAGAGCACGAGGCGCAACAGGCCCTGGCACGGCTGGTGCTGGAGCCCACTTTCCAGGAGGCCTTCAACCTGGCCAAGGGCTCGATACCCGCGCGGCCCGACCTGGACATGAGCGAGTTCGATGTCTGCGCCCGGCAGTCTCTGGAGGACTTCCAGCGTACCGCCGACGAGGGCGGCCTGGTGCCCAGCATGGCCCACGGCATGGCCGTGCGCGCCGACGTGCAGGGAGCGATCTTCGACGTCGTGACCAACTACTTCAATGCCCGCGACATGGAGGCCGAGCAGGCCGCCCAGCGCATGGTGAACGCGGCGAAAGCGGCGCTCTGAGTCGCCGCTTTCCCGGAATCTGCCGGGCTCGATGCACATCGAGCCCGGCAGGCCGTCAGGCGACGCTTTCGTTCACCTCCGAGGTATAACTTCCCATGACCATCGTCTCCCACGCCCAGGAGCGCCCCGTGCGCCCAGCAGCACGGCGCAATGCCGCCGCACACCTTCAGGATTGGTTGCCGCGGCTGGTACTGGCGCCCTCCGTCGCCATTACCCTGTTCTTCGTGTATGGCTTCATGCTCTGGACCTTCGTGCTTTCGCTGACCAGCTCGCGCATGTTGCCGAGCTACGACTTCGTCGGCTTCGCCCAGTATGCGCGGCTGATGGCCAACGACCGCTGGTGGGTCGCGTCCACCAATCTGGTGATCTTCGGCGGCCTGTTCGTGGCGATCTGCCTGGGCATCGGCGTGATGCTCGCCATCCTGCTCGACCAGCGTATTCGTCAGGAGGGGGCGCTGCGAACCCTCTATCTCTATCCCATGGCGCTGTCGTTCATCGTCACCGGGGTGGTGTGGAAATGGTTGCTCAACCCCGGGCTCGGCATCCAGGCCATGGTGCGCAGCTGGGGCTTCGAGAGCTTCACCTTCAACTGGATCGTCGACCCTGACATGGCGATCTACACCCTGGTGCTGGCCGCCGTCTGGCAGGCGTCCGGCTTCGTCATGGCGCTGTTCCTGGCCGGCCTGCGGGGTATCGACGACAGCATTATCAAGGCCGCCCAGCTCGATGGAGCCAGCCTGCCGCGCACTTATCTGCGGGTGATCCTGCCCTGCCTGCGACCGGTGATGTTCAGTGCGGTGATGATCCTCTCGCATATTGCCATCAAGAGTTTCGATCTGGTCGTCGCACTGACCGGGGGTGGCCCCGGCTACGCCACCGACTTGCCGGCCACCTTCATGTACGCCCACGCCTTCACCCGGGCGCAGATAGGGCTGGGGTCGGCCAGTGCCATGCTGATGCTGGGCGGTGTACTGGCGATCCTGATTCCCTACCTCTATTCCGAGCTCAGGAGTCGCAAGCATGGATAACGTGATTCGACGCCGCACGCCCGCGGCCCGCCTGGGCCGAATAGCGGTCTATGCAGTGCTGCTGCTGGCTGCGCTCTTCTACCTGCTGCCGCTGGTGGTGATGCTGATCACCTCGTTCAAGCCGCTTCACGAGATCAGCCCCGGCACGCTGCTGTCGCTGCCCCAGTCGCCTACCGTGGAACCCTGGGTCAAGGCCTGGGGCGAGGCCTGCACCGGCATGCGCTGCGAGGGCATAGGCGGCTACTTCTTCAACTCCATCGCCATCGTGGTGCCGGCGGTGCTTATCTCCACGGTGATCGGGGCGCTCAACGGTTATGCCCTGACCAAGTGGCGCTTCAAGGGCTCGGAGCTGCTCTTCGCCTTGATGCTGTTCGGCTGCTTCATTCCCTTCCAGGTGGTGCTGCTGCCCATGGCCCAGACCCTGGGCTGGCTGGGGCTGTCGAGTTCGCGAGCCGGCCTGATTCTGGTGCATGTGATCTTCGGCATCGCCTTTACCACGCTGTTCTTTCGCAACTTCTACGTGGCGGTGCCCACCGAGCTGGTCTCGGCGGCAAAGCTCGACGGTGCCGGATTCTTCCGCATCTTCTGGCGCATCCTGCTGCCGGTCTCGGCACCAATCATCGTGGTCTCGGTGATCTGGCAGTTCACCCAGATCTGGAATGACTTCCTGTTCGGCGTCGCCTTCTCGGCCCACAACACCCAGCCGGTGACCGTGGCGCTCAACAATCTGGTCAACACGTCTACCGGTACCCGCGACTACAACGTCGACATGGCCGCCGCCATGATTGCGGCACTGCCGACCCTGTTGGTCTATGTACTGGCAGGCAAATACTTCGTCCGCGGACTCACCGCCGGTTCGGTCAAGGGCTAGCGGTCAAGGGCTAGCGGTCAAGAGAACAACAAGGGGTATCCACCATGTCTGCTCTAGAAATTCGCAGTGTTCGCAAGGAGTTCGGCAGCGAACGCGTGCTCAAGGATGTCAGCCTGGCCATCGAGTCCGGGGAGTTCCTGATCCTCGTCGGCCCGTCGGGCTGCGGCAAGTCGACACTGATGAACGCTATCGCCGGCCTGGAACTGGTGACCTCCGGCGAGATCCGCATCGCCGACGAGGACGTTACCTGGCGGACGCCGGCCGAGCGGGACATCGCCATGGTGTTTCAGTCCTACGCGCTGTACCCCAGCATGACGGTGCGCGGCAACATCAGCTTCGGCCTGGAGATGCGCAAGGTACCCAGGGCCGAGCGCGAGGCCGCTGTCGAGCGGGTCGCCGACCTGCTGCAGATATCGCACCTGCTCGAGCGCAAGCCCTCGCAGCTCTCCGGTGGCCAGCGTCAGCGTGTCGCCATGGGGCGGGCCCTGGCCCGGGAGCCGAAGGTCTATCTCTTCGATGAACCGCTCTCCAACCTGGATGCCAAGCTGCGGGTGGACATGCGCACCGAAATCAAGAAGCTGCATCAGCGCCTCGGCACCACCATTGTCTACGTTACCCACGACCAGATCGAGGCCATGACCCTGGCCGATCGCATCGCGGTGATGCGCGACGGGAATATCCTGCAGCTGGGCACCCCCGACGAGGTCTACAACGACCCGGTGGATATCTTCGTGGCGGGATTCATGGGCTCGCCGTCGATGAATTTCATCACCGCGTCTTTGGAGGGCGAGGCAGGGGGCTACCGATTGCGTATCGTCACCGAGGGCGAGGAAGCGTTGGTGCTGCCCTGGCCTGTTTCGCGGGAAACCCCGGCCATGGCCGAGCAGGTCGGGCGCTCCATCATACTGGGGTTACGCCCGGAGCACTTCAGCGAAGAGGACTCACGGCTCAGCGGCATGGACGAAGGCACGCCGGTCTCGGCCAGGGTCAGCGTGGCCGAACCCACTGGTGCCGATATCCTGTTGAGGCTGCCGCTGGGGGATGGAGAGGTCACGGCCAGGGTCGGGCCCAAATGCACGGTCGTACCGGGGGAGCGCCTGGGGCTACGCGTCGACATGGGGCGCGCCGTGCTCTTTGACAGCCAGACTGAGCAGCGCCTGGCCTGAATAGGCGTCCACCATGCCTGCTGCCACTGGTCGGGCAGCAGGTCAATGGCCGGTGATGCCCTTGCGCTCAGCGCACGGTAATGACGCTGCACTCGGCAGCGTGGCTCACCTTGTGGGATACGCTGCCCACGACAAGCCCACGCAGGTCGCTGAGGCCGCGGCTACCCATGACGATGGCATCAATGCCGCGCTTCTTCGCTTCGCTGATGATGGTGCGGGCCGGGTCGCCACGGCCGATGGCGGTCTCAACCTTGGTCACGCCCTTGTCGCGGGCCTCTTGGGCCGCCTTGTCCACTACCTGTTGGCCGATATCGTCACGCTCCTGGCGGGTGGCCTCGATGGCGATGGCTCCGATACCCCAGACCAGCGTCGTCTCGTGGGAGAGCTCTTCGGGAATATGCAGGATATGGATGGTGGCATCGGCCTGGTTGGCCAGTTGGCAGGCAACGGCAAGGGCCTTCTTGGCGCCTTCGGAGCCATCGACGGGAACCAGGATGGTATTGAACATGGTAATTTTCCTTCTCGACAGGTAAGAGCTGATCCGTATGTTAGAGACTAGCGGCTTGGCACCGGTATGTCATGACCGGCGTCAAGAAGCGAGTGGCTACGCCGGTTATTCCCTTACCTCGAGCCGGCGGAGTTGCTGCCAGAGTTCGCTGCGCAGATCGGCCATGCGCGGGGCTTCGCCGGCATCGAAGCCGATCGGCCGCGTCAGACGCTGGGTTCGCAGGCCAAGCCGCGCACTGAGCAGTCCCACGCCCATGCCCTGGCCGGCACGGGTCGAGAGCCTCCCGGCCAGGTTCAGCGAGAGAATCTCCATGCCCGCTTCACTGGCCATCTCGGTCGCGCCGGCGAAGGCCATGTTGTAGAGCACGCTGCGCAGCAGACGCAGGCGGCTGGCATAGCCGAGCTCCAGCCCATAGAGGCGGCATATCCGGTCGATCATCGCCAGATTGCGCCAGGCGACCAGGGCCATGTCCACCAGGGTCAGCGGACTGACCGCCACCATCACTGCCGTCTCACCGGACATCCGCGAGATCATGCGCCGCGCTGCCCGATCGCGGGGCGCCAGCAGGTGATGGGCCAGTAGCTGGCGCACGTCCGCGCCGCTGTGGTGTGACTGGTGTGCAGCGATAAACGCCTGCCAGTGGGGATGGTCGTCATCGAGTTTCAACTGCGTCTTGAGCAGTCTGGCCAGGCCCATGGCCTCGGCGGTGCCGACTTCCTGCAACTTGCCCAGCCTTGCGCGCAGGGTGTCGTGGCGACGCAGTCGCCGCAGACGCCAGGCTTCACGCAGCAGCGCACCGGCGCCCAGGCCGATGGCGACCAGTCCTAGCAGGGCCCAGCCGCCGCTTAGCCAGTCGCCGCCGGTGAGGGCCGCCGGCAGGCGCAGGGCGAGCTCCACCGTGCCCAGGGCCAGGCCGCCGCCCAGCAGCGTAAGGAGGCCCCAGCGGCGTTTGCGTGGCCGGCCGAGGCTGGCCGAAAGCGCCTGTTCGGCGGGGCCGTCGATGGGCTCCTCGATGGGGCGTGTCGGCAGTCCGGCGGCGAAATCCTGGCGCGGCCGCGGGGTGTCGCCACCGGGCGGCGGGGTTGGCTCATCCAGGGTAAAACGGCGGCCGGGACGGGGATCGGTGGGGCCGGGCGCTTCGCGGTCCTGACGGGGAGGATAGTCGTCGCTCATCGCAGTTTGTCTCCGATCAGCCAGTCGAGGGCGGCGTCCAGGCGAATATGGGGCAGGGCGCCCCCTTCCCGCGGGGCGGGGCGGAAGGCTCGGAAGTCGAAGCCCTGCCGTGCCCAGAACTCCGCTTCGGGCAGCTGTGAGGGCACCTCGCCGGGAAACACCAGGACTTCCTCGCCTTCCAGGGTGGTGCCGCGCAGCGCCGGTGTGCGCTGCTTCTGGTGCTCCACGGCATGGGTCTCGGTGGCGCGAATCGCCGCCAGTGACAGCGCCTTGACCGGCACGTCGGCATAGCGCAGGTCCTGCAGGGGCTCGGCCAGCAACGCTTCCAGCAGCGAGGTCAGGTTGCCGTGCTGCTCCGGCGTCACGTGGTCGGCCTTGGTTGCGGCAATGGCCAGCCGATCGATGCGCGGGGCGAACAGGCGCGACAACAGGCTGCGCTTGCCGTAGTCGAAGCTCTGCATCAGCGTGGTGAGCGCCTGGGAGAGGTCCTCGAAGCGCTCGGGCCCGGCATTGAGCGCGCCCAGCACATCCACCAGCACGATCTGTCGGTCGAAGCGGCGAAAGTGGTCGCGGTAGAAGGGCCGCACGATATGCTGCTGATAGTGGCGAAAGCGGGCGGCCAGGGTGGCATAGACGCTCTCCGGCGGCAGCTTGATTAGCTCGGCATCGTCGCAGTTCTTCAGTGCGGGCAGGGGGAAGAACTGCAGTACCGGCGCACCTTCCAGGTCGCCGGGCAGCAGGAATCGGCCCGGCTGCAGGTTGGCGAAGCCCGCTTCCCGGGCGGCCTGCAGGCTGCGGGCATAGAGGCTGGCGATATCGGCCAGCTCCGCCTCGTTGGCTTCGGCGGCGGGGTCCAGCTCGGCCGCCACCTGTTCCCACTCGGCGAGCAGGGCGCGTCGCTGTTCGCCGGCGCTTGCCAGCATCGCCCGACTCCAGCCGGGATAGTCGTGGCCAAGCAGTGGCAGGTCGAGCAGCCACTCGCCGGGATAGTCAAACAGGTCCAGGCTCAGCTCGGCGGTTTCGCCCCTCAGCAGGCTTCGCCGTGCCGGGCGGTAGCGAATCGACAAGCGCAGCTCGCTGATCCCACGGGTGGGCTCCGGCCAATGGGGCGGTTCGGCGTCGAGAGCCGCCATGGCCTGGTCGTAGGGGAAGCGCGGCACGCCCAGGTCCGGCTGGCTGACCCGGCGGGCGCCTAGCAGGCGGCCTTCCCGGGCTACCGGCATCAGGTCAAGCCGGGCCTCGAGGCCGGCATGGCGAAGCTGGTTGACCAGTGAGGTGAGAAAGGCTGTCTTGCCGGCGCGTGACAGGCCGGTGACCGCCAGGCGCAGCTGGCGGTCACGGCCGCGTTCGATCAGGTTGGTCAATTCCCGTGCCAAAGGCTGGCGCATCAGTGAGGATTCCCTTCGCAGCAAGCTCAGCCGCTAATGTGAGGGCGCTGGACGCATCTGGCAAGACGTTGCCGGCCTTGGATAATCAGGGGGCCGTGGCCAGCATCTTGTAGAACAGCGGCAGGGCGGCGACCAGGAAGCCGACGACGGCAATGGCATAGCCTGGCCAGCGATGGCGCATGCGTTGGGCCAGGGTCAGTCCGACCAGGCAGATCACCAGGCCGACCAGATTGAAGACCAAGGTGAACATTTCGATGAGTTCCTGAGGGGACATACGGGCTCCTGCCATTTGACGACGGCTAGCTGGGGGGATTGCCACCGGGATGCTACTGTCATCGTATCAGGCTGCCGAAATCGAACCGAATGCGGCCAAGGTCAGCGTTACCTGAACAGCGAGGAGAGGACATGGGCGACACGC
>SKVX01000525.1 GCA_007129225.1 Halomonas sp. | reverse complement strand
GGCCGGCCATCACCTGCTTGACGTAGGCGTGGACGTCCTCCTTCAGCACCCGCTCCTTGGGGCCGCTGGGCTTGACCAGCCCCAGGTCCACCCCCAGCTCCCGAGCCAGCATGCGCACCGCCGGGCCGGCATGAACCAGCTTTCCGTCCCGCGGCTTGTGCGCGGCCATCTGCGCCTCGGGGCTCGGCGTCCCGCCCGGGGTCGGGACAGGCTTGTCGGCCTTGGCCGGAGACGCCTTCTGCTCGGCCGCCTTCTTGCTTGCCTCTTTGCTCTTATCCTTCCTCGCAGCCGGCTTGGCACCGGCCACTTCGATATAACCGATCAAGTCGCCTTCGGAGACGGTGTCGCCCTCCTTGACGGTGAGCTCCACCAGCTTGCCCTTGTAGGGGCTCGGTACATCCATGCTGGCCTTGTCCGACTCCAGGGTGATCAACGGGTCTTCCTCGTTGATCTCATCCCCCGCACTGGCGGCGATCTCGATGATCGGCACGTCGCTGGCGCCGGAGAGGTCCGGAACACGAATCTCCTTGCGCTCGGGCTCACCACTGGAAGCTTCCTCTTCCTCCTCAGCCGGAGCCTCGGTCTGCCCGGCCTTCTCATCACCGGACGCCTCACTGGGCGACGTCGCTTCCGGCTCGCCGCCTTCGTCACCGCCCTCGCCGGCGATCTCCATGGTACCGACCACATCGCCTTCGGAGACCGTATCGCCCTCTTTCACCGTCAGCGTGACCAGCTTGCCGGTATGGGGACTCGGCACATCCATGGAGGCCTTGTCGGACTCCAGGGTAAACAGGGTATCCTCGGCTGCGATGTCGTCGCCTTCGGCCACGGCCACCTCGATGATCTCCACATCGCTGGAGCCACCCAGGTCGGGCACCGTGATCTCCACCGTGCGAGAGCCGCCGCCACCGGAAGCCTTCGCCGCCGGCTTCTCCTCGGTGACCTTCTCCTTCGCAGCCTTCTGCTCGGCAGGTTCGGCTTTCGCAGATTCGGCCTGTGCAGACGCGTCGTCGGCTCCGCCGTCGGCGCCATCCACCTCGAGCTCGACGATGTCGTCGCCCTCGGAAACGGTGTCGCCCTCCTTGACCAGCACCTTGAGCACCTTACCGCCCTTGGGCGCGGGTACATCCATGCTGGCCTTGTCGGACTCCAGGGTAATCAAGGTATCCTCGGCCTCGATGACGTCACCTTCGGACACCGCGATTTCGATGATTTCGACATCTTCACTGCCGCCGATGTCGGGAACTTTGATGATTTCGCTACTCAAGGTCGCGCTCCTTCCAAATCGTGCCTGGAGCAGGCAGGCCCTGGGCCCGCCTGGCCACCGGAATCAGCTGGTCAGCGGATTAGGCTTGCTGGGATCAATGCCGTACTTCTTGATCGCCTCGGCGACGACCTTGCGGTCCAGCTCGCCGCGGTCGGCCAATGCCTTGAGTGCGGCAACGGTCACGAAGTAACGGTCGACCTCGAAGAAATGACGAAGCTTCTCGCGAGTGTCGGAGCGCCCATAGCCATCGGTCCCTAGCACATGGTAGTCGGTCGGCACCCAGGCACGAACCTGGTCGGCAAACAGGCGCATGTAGTCGGTCGAGGCAATGACCGGCCCCTTGCAGCCTTCCAGGCAGCGCGTGACGTGGGGCTTGACCGGCTCTTCACCCGGATTGAGAAACGCCTCACGCTCCAGGCCCAACGCCTCGCGGCGGAGCTCATTGAAGCTGGTGACACTCCAGATGTCGGAGCCGACACCCCACTCGTCGGAGAGCATCTGTGCGGCCACCTCGACCTCACGCAGGATGGTGCCGCAACCGAGCAGCTGGACATGCCCCTTGTCGCCCTTCACCTCGCGCAGCCGATACATGCCCTTGATGATGTCCTCGGCCGGCACTTCATCCAGCTCGGGGTGCTCGTAATTCTCGTTCATCACCGTCAGGTAGTAGAAGCAGTTTTCCTTGTCGGAGAACATCCGCTTCAAGCCATCCTGGACGATGACCGCCACCTCATGACCGTAGGTCGGATCATAGCTGCGGCAGTTGGGGATGGTGGACGCCTGCAGGTGGCTGTGGCCATCCTGATGCTGCAGCCCTTCGCCGTTCAGGGTGGTCCGCCCCGCGGTACCGCCGACCAGGAAGCCGCGGGCCTGGAGGTCACCGGCGGCCCAGGCCAGGTCACCGATGCGCTGGAAGCCGAACATCGAGTAGTAGATGTAGAACGGCAGCAGCGTCAGGTTGTTGTTGCTGTAGGAGGTGGCAGCGGCGATCCACGCCGACATGGCACCGGCCTCGGTAATGCCCTCCTCGAGGATCTGGCCCTGCTTGTCCTCGCGGTAGAACATGATCTGGCCCTTGTCGACGGGCTCGTATTTCTGGCCTTCGGAGGTGTAGATCCCCAACTGGCGGAACATCCCCTCCATGCCGAAGGTGCGCGCCTCGTCGGGTACGATCGGCACTACCTGCTTACCGAGTTTCTTGTGCTTCACCAAGCCATTGAGAATACGCACGAACGACATGGTGGTGGAGACTTCGCGCCCCTTGGAACCACCGGTCTGGGAGGCGAAGATCTTGTCGTCCAGGGAAGGAATCTCGAGCGCCTCGAAGTCGCTGCGCCGCTGGGGCAGGTAGCCGCCCAGGCGTTCGCGCTGCAGATGCATGTACTTGAGCTCGGGGGAGTCATCCTCCGGCTTGTAGTACGGCACCTCCTTGAGCTGCTCGTCGGTGAGCGGAATGCCGAAGCGATCGCGGAATTTGCGCAGCGCCTCGTATTCCATGGTCTTGACCTGATGCGCCTCGTTGGCCGCCTCGCCGTCGCCGCTACCCATGCCATAACCCTTGACCGTATGGGCCAGGATCACGGTGGGCTTGCCGTTGGGCTTGTTGACCGCCTCGTTGTAGGCCGCATAGACCTTGAAGGGATCGTGGCCGCCGCGGTTGAGCTTCCAGATGTCCTCATCGGACATGCTCTTGACCATCTCCTCGGTTTCCGGGTACTTGCCGAAGAAATGCTCGCGGGTGTAGGCACCGCCGTTGGCCTTGTAGTTCTGGTATTCGCCGTCGACCGCTTCATCCATGCGCTTTTGCAGGATGCCCTTCTTGTCCTTCTCGAACAGCGGGTCCCAGAGCCGGCCCCAGACCACCTTGAGCACGTTCCACCCGGCACCACGGAAGACGCCCTCGAGCTCGTCCATGATCCGACCGTTGCCACGAACGGGACCGTCGAGGCGCTGCAGGTTGCAGTTGATCACGAAGATCAGATTGTCCAGGTTTTCCCGGCCGGCCAGCGAGATCGCGCCGAGGGATTCCGGCTCGTCGCACTCGCCGTCACCCATGAAGCACCAGATCTTGCGGTCGTACATGTTCTTGAGCTCACGCGAATCCAGGTACTTCATCACGTGTGCCTGGTAGATCGCCTGAATCGGCCCCAGACCCATGGATACCGTGGGGAACTGCCAGAAATCCGGCATCAGCCAGGGGTGGGGATAGGAGGAGAGGCCGTCACCATCGACTTCCTGGCGATACTTGTCCATCTGCGCCTCGGTGAGGCGTCCCTCCAGGTAGGCACGGGCATAGACGCCCGGCGCCACGTGGCCCTGGATATAGACCAGGTCACCCTCGAAGTCGCCATTGGGCGCTCGGAAGAAGTGGTTGAAGCCCACGTCGTAGAGTGTCGCTGCCGACATGAAGCTGGCGATATGGCCGCCCAGCCCGGGATTGGCCCGATTGTTTCGAATGACCTGAGCAATGGCGTTGTAGCGAATCAGGGAGCGAATGCGGCGCTCCATGAACAGGTCGCCCGGCATCGGCGCTTCGCGATGCACCGGTATCGTGTTGCGGTGCGGTGTCGTCACCGAGAAGGGAACCTGCATGCCATCGCGGCGAAGCCGGTCAGCCAGGCGCGTCAACAGGTACCGGGCACGATCTTCGCCCTCACGATCCAGGACCGACTCCAGGGAATCTATCCATTCCGTGGTTTCGGTCGGATCGAAATCTTCTCTTGCCTCAAGACTCATAGACGTCTCTCCGAGTGACAATGTGATGTCAGGAGCCCCAAGCGGGACGATGGGGCATGTTCTTACTGACGATCAGGGAAATCCGGGGCCGCCGGGCGGCTCTTGTAGTCAATTTACACAATAGCGTGGCGTCGAATGCCACTAATGGCGTAGAACATACCGGAAAGTGGACTCCCTGCCAATTAAAACAGAATGGAAAAGGTTTCCATAACAACCACATTGCATTGCAACACAACCTCTTACGCACTCCTGCACAGTCGCTGCCGACAATGGCTCATCAATGTAATAAAACTACCGTATGATTCGACCCAGGTGACTGTCGGGGCTACACTTCCGCACTGCGATCAGCGCAGACAATGGCGAAAGTAGGCCCAGTCGAAGGCTGGCCCCGGATCGGTCTTGCGCAACGGAGCGACACGCGCATGACTGGTGATTCGCCCTGGCGTAATCTCAGGATAGCTGTCCATCAGCGCCTGCACAGTATGTGCCAGAGCTCGGTACTGGGTCTCCCGGTAGGCACTGACCTCATTGCCTTCCAGTTCGATGCCGATGGAGAAGTCGTTGAGTGCACGTCGCGCACGCCCCCCATCGATCCAGCAGGAGCGGCCGGCATGCCAGGCACGGCGATCGAAGGGCACGAACTGTATGCACTCGCCATCGCGCCGGATCAGCAGGTGCGCCGACACCTTCAGTTCGGCGATTGACGAAAAATAGGGGTGTGCATCGGGGTCGAGGCGATTGGTGAAAAGACGTTCGATATGGTTGCCGCCATACTCGCCGGGCGGCAGGCTGATCGAATGCAGCACCAGTGCCGAGATTTCGTGCTCGGGACGCCTGTCCTGATTCGGTGACGGTACCTGTCGTACTCCCTGCAGCCAGCCATTGTCGATTCTCATATCGCTCTCCTGACGCCCTCGCTGTTGTTCCCTATAATGACGATCTTGCAGCTCCTTGCCCATGCGCCCTATAAACCCGAAAAGGCCCGCCATGCATTATCAGGATGCCCTTGTCGAAGAGATTCGCGCCAGCGCGGCGCACCTGCTGGCAGAAGATGTCGGCCCCGGCGACATCACCGCCCAACTGATTCCCGACACCCAGTGGGCAAGCGCCCGGGTGATCACCCGCGAGCCGGCGGTACTCTGCGGCATGGCCTGGGTGGAGGAACTCTTCCGCCGGCTCGACGTCAGCGTCACCCTGCGCTGGAGCGCTGCCGACGGTGATCCGCTGGAAGCGGGCCAGTCCTTTCTCGAACTCGAAGGACCCGCCCGCAGCCTGCTCACCGGCGAGCGGGCGGCACTGAACCTGCTGCAGTCGCTATCGGCCACTGCCACCCGCACCCGCCATTTCGTGTCGCTGCTCGAAGGCACCGGCGTGCGCCTGCTCGACACCCGCAAGACCCTGCCCGGACTGCGCCTGGCCCAGAAATATGCGGTCACCTGTGGCGGCGGGCACAACCACCGCATCGGGCTTTACGATGCCTTCCTGATCAAGGAAAACCATATCGCTGCCTGCGGAGGAATCGAGGCAGCCGTCAAGGCCGCCCGCCGTATTGCCAGCGATCTGCCAGTAGAAGTGGAAGTGGAGAATTTCGAGGAACTCGAACAGGCCCTGGCCGCCGGCGCCGACATCGTGATGCTCGACAACTTCTCGCTCGACGACATGCGCGAGGCAGTGAAGCGCAATGCCGGGCGAGCCACTCTGGAAGCATCAGGCAACGTGGATGAGAGCACTCTACGCGCCATCGCCGACACCGGCGTCGACTGCATCTCCAGCGGTGCCCTGACCAAGGACATCAAGGCGATAGACCTGTCGATGCGCATCGTCGACCTGCGCGAGACCTAGACGCGTTACGCTACCTGTCGCGACGCCTTTCGCCCCGCTTGAGCCGGAAGGTGTCGCGCGCCCACTGACGGCTCCTCTTCCTCAGGGCTCCACTCCTCAGGTCTCCACGGCTACCAGCCGCTTCTCCAGTCGCCGCCGGGGAAGCTGCTCGCCACCCCGGGCCACCCGCTCCTCGCCACGTTCCTGCCAGCCGCGACGGAGCAAGCTGTCGGCCAGCACCAGGCTGGCCTCGATGGTGACCCTTCCACACCCGTTCTCCAGCAGCAGGCGCTTGGCATGCACCAGCAGGTTGGTGCCGATGCCCCGCCGCGCGAGGGAGGGCCAGACATAGAGCGTCTCGATATGGGCGTGGGGTATGTTCAGCTCGAGAAAGCCCACGCAGCGCCCGTCGCAGGCGGCGACCAGCGTGGTATAGAGCGCCTGGCGCGCCACCCAGACGCTCGCCTCACGCGGCAGCAAGCTCGCCCAGGCTTCACGCTGCTCCACGCTATAGTGCGCCGCTGCCCCCTGCATGATGGCATGGTGGAAGACTTCGGCCTGGTCGGCTCCATCGCGGGCCATGGCCTGGCGATAGATGATCCGTGGAGACTGGGCAGGCGCCGCTGGCGCTTCCTTGGTTGTCATCGTTTCCACCCCGCTGTACCTGCTGTGTATGACAAGCCCGGCACGCAGGTTACACAAGCTCGCCGTCGTGGCCAATGGTGGGCATAATCGTCGCCATGACTCCTGCACAGCCCGACGCCGACTTCCCGATGCAACCCATCGGCCATATCGCCAGCGACTTCCCCGACAAGTTCGGCATTCCCCGGCAGCCGGGCCTGGCGACGGCCGCCCGCGCTCGACTGCTGCTGTCGCCTCCCTTCGACGACCCGCTCGCCGTACGTGGGCTGGATGCCTTCAGCCACCTGTGGCTGACCTTCATCTTCCACCTTAGCCCCGACCGGCGCTGGGTGCCGCTTGTACGTCCGCCCCGGCTGGGAGGCAACGCCCGGGTCGGCGTCTTCGCCAGCCGCAGCACCCACCGCCCCAACCGCCTCGGGCTATCGCTGGTGGAACTGATCGATATCGATACCCGACGCGGGGTAGCCCTCGAACTGCGTGGCTGCGACCTGGTCAGTGGCACCCCGGTGCTCGACATCAAGCCTTACCTGCCCTGGGCGGAAGCGCGCCCCGAGGCCCGTGCCGGCTTTGCACCGGAGGCGCCGCCACGGCTCCCGGTTGGCTTCTCGGCCAATGCGGAAGCCGTCCTGGCAGAGCGGCCCGACGGCGACTCGCTGCGAGAGCTGATCGTTCAGGTGCTGGCCCAGGACCCGCGACCCGCCTATCACGGCGCGAGCCGTACGGAGGGCCAGGCACGCGTCTATGGTGTGCGGCTACGCGACGTTGACGTTCGCTTCCAGGTCAGGGGCGACGTGGAAGGACCGGGCGTCAGCGTCGTCGAGATCGAACCAGCCTGAGCGGCTGCCGGCAACGAGAAAGGGCCCCTAAGGGCCCTTTGTCAGTGACGTCTGGCCAGCGGCGCCTGCTTTGACAGCCAGCCTGACACAGCGGCACCTGACGTCTAGGTAAAGTCCACGCCGATGCGCCGCCCCACTTCCTCGTAGGCCTCGATCACGCCACCCAGCCCTTGGCGGAAGCGGTCCTTGTCCATCTTGTCCCGCGTCTTGGCGTCCCACAGGCGGCAGCCATCAGGTGAGAACTCATCGCCCAGCACGATCTGCCCCTTGAACAGCCCGAACTCCAGCTTGTAGTCCACCAGCAGCAGGCCGCCGTCGGCGAAGAGTTGCTTGAGCACCGCGTTGACCTTGAAGGTCAGTGCCTTCATTTCGGCCAGCTGCTCCGGGGTGGCCCAGCCGAAAGTCTCGGCCAGCGACTCGTTGATCATCGGGTCATGCAGGGCGTCATTCTTGAGAAACAGCTCGAAGGTGGGCGGCGAGAGCTCGCGCCCCTCCTCCACGCCGAGTCGCTTGACCAGCCCACCGGCGGCGATATTGCGCACCACGCACTCCACCGGGATCATCGTGAGCGTCTTGACCAGGCTCTCGGTATCGGAGAGGCAGCGCTCGAAGTGGGTCGGAATGCCAGCCGCCTCGAGCTTCCCCATGATGAAGGCGTTGAAGCGGTTGTTGACCATGCCCTTGCGCGCCAGCGACTCCATGCGTTCGCCGTCGAAGGCACTGGTGTCATCGCGAAACTGCAGGACCACACGATCCGGGTCATCGGTGGCAAAGACCGACTTGGCCTTGCCGGCATAGAGTTCGTGGCGCTTTTCCATGGGGGTCTCCAGAAAGGGTTAACGCATGACGTTAGGGATGGCGCTCAGCTCACCGCCTGCCAGTGCAGCCCGGAATCCTGAGCGGCAATCGTCAGACGGGAGGCATCGCCATCCAGCAGTGGCGTCAGCGCCTCGAGCGCCAGCTCGGGGCGATTGTTGTGTTCGGAAAG
>SKVX01000348.1 GCA_007129225.1 Halomonas sp. | reverse complement strand
CGTGCCACCAGGCGATGCCCAGCTGTTGCGGCAACACCCAGGCAAGGACAATGTTGATCCAGCCGAAATAGTCATGGGTGTCGGTGACCCGTGCGCCGAACGCGAGCAGGTCAGCGGCCCCGGTGGGCCGGGCGCGCAGCAGGTCGACCGCGGCAATGAGCAGGATCAGTCCGACGACGGCCTTTAGGCCCCAGCGACGGTCGGCCCAGACGCAGAACGGCAGCAGCAGTTGCACCCCGAGTAGTATCAACAGGAACCAGAGGTGCACGGTCAGCGAGTGGTTGAGCGGCCCAAGGACGCCATCCCTGGTGAAAAAGGCAGTGAGCACGAAACCCGTCAGTACCACCAGGTAGGTGACGGTGGGTCGCGCCAGTCCCAGGGCACGGTCGGCCCACCAGTGCAAGTGTGGCTCGCCTCTATCCAGGCGTTGCTGGACACCCTGGGAGCTGACCGCGGCGGAGACGAAAACGAACAGCGGCACCACCTGTACCAGCCAGGTATACAGCCCGGCCGGCGCCCAGACGTCAAGGATATGGCCGGTGTCCACCAGGATACCATTCTCGACACGGGGCAAGGTTGCCGCCCAGTGCCCCAGCACCACGATGAGCAGCGCCAGGGCGCGCAGCGCATCCGGGTAGGGGTCCCGTTCCTCCCTTTCCGACCGCTTATGCTGCCTATCGTCCAATGGCTCCTGCCGTGTGTCGCTCACCACCTGCCTCCCTCTCCCTGGCTGTTGCGACCCAGTTCTCCCTGACGCCGCTCGGCCTTGCTCCCCCTTCGCTGACACGAACACGCTTCGCGGCAACAATGCCATCTCCACCGGAAGGCTAGTTGAAGGCGTCGCGCTCAAACAAGGGAGTACACGCCACCGGTATTCCAAGGGGCCCGGGTTTGTTGCTACGTTGGTTGGGCATGTTCCAGCGGATGAAAGGCTTGGCGAATGGGTATGTCGCACGACAATGGAAGCATCCTGGGTAGCGCGACGCAGCGAATAGCCTTGGTGACGGCGGTGGGAGGGCTACTGGCAGGTGCCCCCGTGGCAGCGACGGCGGAAGTCGGCCTGCCCCGCTTCCCCTCCATCAGCCCTGACGGCTCGGAGCTCGTCTTCAGTTGGCGTGGCGATCTATGGCGGGCGCCAACCGATGGCGGTAAAGCCATCCGCCTGACCCGCCACGACCTGGATGATCTCTATTCGAGCTGGAGCCCGGACGGGGAGTGGGTCGTGTTTTCTTCGATGCGCGACGGCTACCTGAACCTGTGGCGCATGCGTCGTGACGGCGGCGAGCTGACCCAGCTCACCCACGGCGACCAGCACCTGCGCAACCCGAGCTATGGCGTCGACGAGGCCGGTGAGCCGGTCATCACCTTCTCCGGCATGCTCGAAGCCGACGTTTATCGTGACCAGCGGCCCTACCAGCTGTCTCCGAAGGGTGGCGAATATCGTCGGCTGCATGACGCCTTCGGCTCCGAGCCGCAGCTTACACCCGATGGGCAGCGGGTCGCCTTTACCCGCGGCGGCGCCTACCACGGCTGGAATCGTCGCCACTACCGCGGACCGGACGCCATGAACGTCTGGCTTCATGATCGTGAAACCGGCGCCTTCGAAACCCTCACCGAGCGCGATGGGGACGATGGCAGTGCACGCTGGATCGACAACGAGACGCTGCTGTTCATGTCCGACCGGGAAGACGAGACGGTCAACCTCTACCGCGCCGAGCTGGGGAACGAGGCGCGGACCTTCGATCGTCTCACCGACTTCGATGAACGTGACCTGCAGCACTTCGATATTTCCCACGATGGCAGTACCGCCATCCTGCAGGTCTGGGACACTCTTCTCACCCTGGACCTGGAAGCCCCCGACGCCGAGCCTGAACCAGTGATGCTGCGGGCTGCCGCGGACGGCCGAGACGACCATGAGCTGCGCCGGATCAACCGGGACGTCAGCGAGGCGGCCCTCAGTCCCGACGGCCAGACCATGGCCTATGTCGCCTACGGCAGGGTCTACGTGCGTCATATGGACGAGCAGAGCCCGACCCGGGCCGTGACGCCGGGCACCCACGCCCGCCACAAGGACATTGCATGGTCACCCGACGGCCTGGCGCTCTATTTCGTCAACGACAGCGATGGCACCGAGTCGATACACCAGGCACGGGTAGCCCTGACCCGTGACGAAATCCGCCAGACCCACGAACGGCTATCGCCCGATGAGCGGCCTTCTCGCGACTGGGAACTCACGGCGCCGCCTCCCGTGGAACCGGCCATGCCCGGCCCCGAGGAGCCGATCGAGCCGGACCCCGAAGCCAACGATGAACCGGACATCGCGCTGCAAGGAGAAGACCCTGCGGATCCGTTCGCCCCGCAGGATCCGGGCTTTCTGATCACGCCGATCCTGCTGCCGACGCCATCGCCCCCGGTGGATGTGCCGGAGCCACTGCAGGATCAACCGATACAGGCCGAAAGCATTCCGGAAGAGGAGCTCGACGTCGAGGCTCCCGAAGAAGTGCCACCCGAACGCGACCCGACCCGCTGGCACGATGCGGTCCAGTTCCATGTCGAGCCACTGGTGGCAAGCGAGCACAATGACCGACAGGTTTCGCCGTCTCCGGACGGCCGCTCCCTTGCCTTTCGCCGGGGACGCGGCGACCTGGTGATAATGGACCTGGAGAGCGAGGATGAGAGCACCCTGGTCGAAGGCTGGGACAGCTTTACCCACTGGCGCTGGTCGCCGGACAGCCGCTATATCGCCTTTTCCCGCAACGACCTGAACTTCAGTGCCAACATCTTCATCGTTCCGGCAGACGGCTCGCAAGCGCCTGTCAACATCACCCGGCATCCGCGCAACGACCTCAGCCCACGCTGGTCGGCCGATGGCCGCAAGCTGAGCTTCATCTCCAACCGCTCGGGCGACAGCTACGACCTCTATAGCGTCTATCTCGACCGTGTCATCGAGACCTACACCCCCCGCGAGCGGACCGCCTACTATCGCAACGCCCGCAACGAAGCCGATGGTCGCTCCCCGCTTCCGGTCATGCGTGAAGACACTCAGGAGCCGGGCGCCGTGGAGGAACCAGTCCTCGAGCTGGAAAACGCCTGGCGCAGGGTGGAGCGCATCACCGCCTCCCCGGCGCACAACTCGGCCAACGAGATGACGCCGGGCGGCGATCGCTACGTGTTCAACGAGGGCAGTGAAGGCCTGTACGTCATGGACTGGGACGGCGGCAACCGGACCCGGCTGGGGTCCATCGCCAACGTGCAGCACCTGAGCACCACCGGCGACCGCGTGGTGTATATCAGCGATGGTCGCGTGGGTGTGGCGCGGCTCTCGGGAGGCACCCACCAGCGGCCCGATATTTCCGACCGTATACGCATCGACCTGCAGGAACAGTCGCTGCAGAAGTTCAACGAAGCGGCACGGATGATCGGCGAGAGCTTCTACCGCGAGGACATGAAGGGGCTGGAATGGCCGCAGGTGGTCGAGGATTACGAAACATTGATACGCCGCGCCCGCACCCCCAGTGAGTTCAGCGATATCTCCAATCGCCTGATGGGGGAACTTGCCGCCTCCCACATGGGGGTATCCAACCCCGGCCCGGTGTCGGCACTGCGCGAACCCTCCGGCCGGCTCGGCATCGAGCAGGAGCGCATGGTGTCGCAGGCCGATGGCAGGGCCGGTTATCGCGTGACCGAAGTGATTCCCGAAGGGCCGGCCTCCCGCGGCCCCATGCCGCTCCAGGAGGGCGACATCATCACCGAGATCGACCTGCGGCCCTTCGAGGAGAGCGATACCCTGCTGCTGCGGCTGCGTGGCCGCATCGACCAGGAGGTCATCGTCACCTTCGACCGCCCCGGTGACGACGGCTATACCGAGTACCGCACCATGCTGGCCCCGATCGGCATGAGCGATCTCGCGCGACTGAAGTATGACCACTTCCGCGAGGAGACACGCCGCCGGGTCGAGGCGCTTTCCGACGGCCGGATCGGATACCTGCATATCCAGGCCATGAACCAGACCTCGCTGGAGGGCTTCCAGGGGGACCTCTATGCCGCCGCGACCGACAAGGACGGCCTGATCATCGATGTCCGCAACAATGGCGGCGGCCATACCACCGACCGCATCCTGACCTCGATCATGGCGGGCGAGCACGCCTATACGCTTCCCGTCGGGGCGGATCCGGAGGCGACCGGCCACTATCCCCAGGACAGGCTGGACGCCCCCCGCTATACCCTGCCCATCAACATGCTGGCCAACGAGAAGAGCTATTCCAATGCCGAGATCCTGGCCCATGCTTTCTCCACCCTGGATCGTGGCAACCTGGTGGGCCAGCAGACCTACGGTGGGGTGATCTCCACCAACAGCCACACCCTGATCGATGGCGCCACCGTCCGTCGCCCCTTCCGCGGCTGGTTTTTGCCCGACGGAACCGACATGGAACACAATGGCGCGATGCCCGATATCCTGGTCGAGCAGACGCCGGAGGATGAGGTCGCCGGCCGCGACCGCCAGTTGGAGCGCGCCGTGGAAGACCTGCTCGCCCAGCTCGACGCGAAGCAGTAATAGCCAGGGTGGGGGTGGGACTGCCGCTCAGGCAGTCCCACTGCCGTAGTCCCGCTCGAAAGACACAAAAAAGTCCACGGCTTGGCCGGAAAAACCCCACGGGCAAAGAGATACCTGACCGACGATCGTGCGACAATCGCCCGCCTGCCAACAATGCCATGGAGCGGAGATGCCGGCCCGACAGGACACCCGAGCCACCCTGACCTATTTTGTCGTGCTTGTCGTCATTGGCATGAGCGGCGGGCTGCTGGGACCGGCACTGCCTCACCTGGCTGAAATGACCGGCTCCGGCATGGGGCAGATCGCCGTGCTGTTCACCGCCAGGGCGCTGGGAAACATGCTCGGATCGGTAGTGTCCGGGCTGCTGATCGACCGGTTTTCCGGCCACCGGGTATTGATCGTCATGCTCGTGCTGATGGCGATGGGACTCGCGGCGGTGCCCTTCAGCCAGGCGCTGGTCACGTTAACGGCGGCCATTTTCGTGCTCGGCTTTGCCGAAGTCTCTCTCAATGCCGGTTCCAACACCCTGCTGCTGTGGACCCATGGTACTGCCTCGGCCCCCTGGATCAGTGCGCTCCATTTCTGCTTCGGGCTCGGCAATATGGTGGTGCCGCTGGTATTGATTGCCGTACTGGCAGTGACAGGACAGTTTGCCTGGGCTTTCTGGCTGGTCGCACTTTTCGGCGTGATGCTGCTCTGGCCCCTGGCGCGGCAGACAAGCCCGCGTGCCCTGGTCGAGAAGAGCCATGACAAGCCCGCCAAGCCCCCTCCCGATCCCGGATTGCTGGCGATCTTCATGGTGATGTTCGGGCTCTACGTGGGGATGGAGATCACCTTCGCCGGCTGGGCAACCTCCTACGGCACCCTGAGCGGAATGCCGCCTCAGGATGCCGCCATGCTGGTCACCCTGTTCTGGCTGGCGCTCTCCGCCGGCCGCCTGCTGGCGATTCCCCTGCTACGGTTCCTTTCCCCCTGGGTCGTGCTGATCGGCTGCCTGGGACTCGGACTGGCCACGGCCCTCTCGCTGCATGCCGCCTGGCTGCCCCTGCCCCTGATGGCGCTGCTGTTCGGGCTTTCGGCCTCGGCCATTTTCCCCACGCTGTTCGGCCTCAGCAACCAGCTGATCACCATGAGCGGCCGCACCACGGGCCTGATATTCCTGGCGGCAGGCACCGGTGCCCTAGCGGTGCCGTCACTGACCGGCCCCCTACTGGAGTGGGCCGGCACCCGGGCCTTCCCCCTGCTGCTGGCTGCCCTGATGGGAACCTTGATGCTGGGTCTGGTCATGCTTCATGCCAGGGTCAAGCGTGTGACAGCCTGAGGCTGGCCTCGCAGACTCAGTGCTGCTTGACCCGCCAGATACGCCAGGCCAGCAGCCCGATGATGGCAAGCCCCAGCGGGCCGATAACCGATGCCGCCACGCTGGGCACCACGGGCACCCCGAGGGCAACAAGACTCTGCAGAGCAAGCTTGAACAGGCTGAAGAGGTAGTAGCTGATGACTATGATCGACAGCCCCTCCACCGCCTTCTGGATCTTCAGTTGGCTGCTGGCGCGCTCGTTGAGGCTGTGCAAGATGCCGGAGTTCTGCTCCTCGATCTCGACCTGGGCACGGGTTCGAAGCAGGTCGTTGAGCCTCGCCACGCTCTCGGCCAGGCTCTGCTGACGCTGATTGATTGCAGCACAGAAGTGCACGGTTGGCCGAAAGCGACGCAGGATGAAGGTGCCGAGGCGAGGGCACTCCTGCACTCGGGTTTCACGAAGCTCCTCGATGCGGGTAAACACGATCCGGGCATACGCCTCGGTGGCACTGAAGCGTTGCCGCGACCGGGCGCCGCTCCGCTCGAGACGAGCCGAAAGCAGCGAAAGCGCCGTCAGCAGCGGCCGCGGGTTGGCCTCCTCCTGCTCGGCATTGCGGTCCGAGAGTGCGCCGAGCTCGGTCTCGTAACCCTGCAGCTCGGTGCCGAGCTCCTTGGCCAGGGGAAGCGACAGAGAAGCCATCATGCGGTAGGTCTCGATCTCGAGCAGGCGGCGTACCATGCGACCGAGCCGGAAGGCGTTGAGGCCGCAATTGATCAGCAGCAGGTGATTCACGCCTGCCTCGGTAAGGCGAAAATCGCTCCATACCGTGGCGTCGCCGGCCCCCACCAGCGAGCCGGCCGGATCGCTGAACCCATAGGATTCCCCCTTTCCACGCCACGCCTCTTCGGCTTCCACCAGTACCAGGGTGGCATTGATCAGAAGGCTCCTGTTGGCCGCGATGATCGAGGTCAATGGCTCGGGCGGTGTCGGCCACAGGTCGCTATCGCTATCCCGCGGGACCAGCAGGGTGAGCGTGAAGAATTCGGTATGCCGCTCCCACTTCAGGGTCATGCCGTCGAAGGCAAGAATTTCCTGGGCGGAGCCGGTATCGAGGGCAAGACCCGTTATTTCACCCAGCTGTGCCAGGATGGCATTACAGCCTCCGCCTTCATCCAGAAAGGCGTAGTGGTGGACGTGGGCCGGCTCCGAGAAGTAGATCGAAGGGCGGGCGTGCAGTTCATTGTGCAAGCGTTCTCGCTGTGGGTGCATGTCGGGGCCTGGATAGTTGGTTGTTACCCGAGCCTACGGTTTCGCGACCGCCAGGCCAACCACGCTCATGCCGTCTCACGCCCGCTTTACCTGGCGCTGCCCCTCGGCAGCGTGGCCACAGCCGGCTTTCTCCACCGGCTAGCGAAGCTCCATGCGACTTTCGGTCGCGCCCTGCTGGGCCAGCCTCTCCAGCGGTACTGGACCCTGCAGGAAATGGAACATCCACGCGAGGGCACTAGGCAGGCTGGCGCGCCAGACCCGCCAGGTATGCCCGCCACTGAGCACGTCCAGGGGCACCAGGCCGGGCTGGTGGTTCTTCAGCGCCTGGTGCACCAGCCGGGCGTGGTGCTCCGCGTTGTAGACGTCACGGTTGCCGGCACTGAGGCAGAGTGGCACGACGATACCCCGCTCCAGATAGCGCTCGAGATGGGCGGTGTAGTTGCGCCGCTGCCATAGATCGGCATCGAACTGCCCGTTGCCGTCGAGGAAGGCCGGGTGGCGATGCGCCGAGGAATTGGCGGGAGGAAGCGGATGATAGCTGGCCGGGCTCAGGGCCGCGGCTGCACCAAAGAGCTCCGGCCACTCGAGCGCGAAATTGAGGCTGCCATAGCCACCGGCGGAAAGTCCCGCCACACCGCGCCACTCCCGTAGTGGAACTACCTGCCATGTCTCCTCCACCCGGGGCAGGAGATCCTCGAAGAAGGCCGTTCGTGCCGCCTCGTTGTAGCCATCGATCCACCAGCTGTCGCTGCCGGGCATCACGATGACCACCGGCGGAATCTCACCCTGGTGAATCAGGCGATCCGCTGTCTCCTTAAGTGCGCCACGTTCGACCCAGTCGGACTCGCTGCCAAAGGAGCCGTGCAGCAGGTAGAGCACCGGATAGGCTAGATTCGACTCCCGGTAGCCCGCTGGCAGATAGAGGGTATAGGCGTAGTCGCGCTCAAGCACCGCCGAATGAAAGCGGTGGTGGGTCACCTCTCCGGCCAAGGCCGGGGCGGTAGCCATCAGCAGCCCCAGGAATAGCCACGCAGCGCGGCTGATGTTCATGCGCGGACTCCCTGTGCCCGGGATCGGATGTAGAAAACACGGGGCCCAAACAGGGAATTTCCCCTTGCCCACGCTGTCGACAGCACTCTGGCGCAGGATGTTCCATCTTCGCTACCCCAACGGAGCTGTTTCAACCGGACAGCGCCCACAACACCAGGGAAGGCCCAAGGACCAT
>SKVX01000128.1 GCA_007129225.1 Halomonas sp. | reverse complement strand
CTACCGTTCTTCATGGTGGCCATGGCGCTGTTCGCGGCGCAAATACTGTTCGGCCTGACGGCGGGCATCGTCTATGTGATGCCCAATTTTCTCGCCGAGGCGATGCCGTTTCACATTATCCGCATGAGCCACACCAACCTGCTCATCGTCTGGTTACTGATCGGCTTCATGGGTTGCACCTACTATCTGATGCCGGAAGAGGCCGAGCACGAGATCTACAGCCCCAACCTGGCCTATTTCCAGCTGGCGCTGTTCGCCATCGCCGGTGCCGGCGCGCTGATCAGCTACCAGTTCGGCATCCATGAGGGACGCCACTATCTCGAGCAGCCGCTGTGGGCCAAGCTGGTGATAACGGTCTCGTTCCTGATGTTCCTGTTCAACACCAGTCTGACCATGCTCAAAGGGCGCAGGACTGCCATTAACATGGTGCTGATGCTGGGCCTGTGGCTGGCGGCGGTGTTCTGGCTGTTCGCCTTCTACAACCCGGACAACCTGGCGCTGGACAAGCTGTGGTGGTGGTGGATCGTCCACATCTGGGTGGAAGGCGTGTGGGAACTGATCATGGCCTCGCTGCTCGGCTATCTGCTGATCAAGATGACCGGCGTCGACCGCGAAGTGATCGAGAAGTGGCTCTACGTCATCGTCGGCCTTGCGCTGTTCTCCGGTCTACTGGGCACCGGCCACCACTACTACTGGATCGGCACACCGGCCTACTGGCAGCCGATCGGCAGCATCTTCTCCACGCTTGAGGTGATTCCGTTCTTCGCCATGGTGGTGTTCGCCTTCTACATGTTCTGGAAGGGCAGCCGCAATCACCCGAACAAGGCCGCCATGCTCTGGACCCTTGGCAGTGCCGCCGTGGCCTTCTTCGGCGCCGGCGTGTGGGGCTTCATGCACACCCTGTCGTGGATCAACTACTACACCCACGGCACTCAGATCACCGCGGCCCACGGCCACCTGGCCTTCTACGGCGCCTACGTGATGCTGGTACTGGGTGTCATCACCTACGCCATGCCGCAGCTGCGTCGCGTGCAGCCCTATAACCAGGTGCTGAACATGTGGGCGTTCTGGATCATGACCTCGGCCATGTGGTTCATGACCTTCACCCTGACCTTCGCAGGCGTCGTCCAGACCCACCTGCAGCGGGTCCTGGGCATGAACTTCATGCAGATCCAGGAGCAGCTCGAGCTGTTCTACATCATGCGCTTCGGTACCGGCATCTTCGTGGGTATCGCCGCCCTGATGTTCATCTACGCTGTGTTCGCCCCGGCGCGTGAGCAGGTGCCTGCCACCAGCCGCCCGCTGACCGCCAACGAGTGATGGATCCTCGGTGGGGTGCGCTTCGCGCCCCACCGAGTCTTTCCCCTGGAGTAACGCCATGTCTCACACTGCTACCGCTCCGGCAGCCGTTCATGACCTCGAGCGGGACCTGCCCTACTACGAACCGGTCGGCAACGAATGCGCGCTTTTCGAGCAGGCGTATCAACAGCGGCTGCCGCTGCTGCTCAAGGGACCGACCGGCTGCGGCAAGACCCGCTTCGTCAGCCACATGGCGGCAAAGATGGGCCGCCCGCTGTTCACCGTTTCCTGTCACGATGACCTCACCGCCGCCGACCTTACCGGCCGCTACCTGCTGCAGGGAGGCGAGACCCGCTGGGTCGACGGACCCCTGACACGGGCCGTGCGCGAAGGCGGCATCTGCTACCTCGACGAGGTGGTGGAAGCGCGCAAGGACGTCACCGTGGTGCTTCACCCCTTGACCGATGATCGACGCATGCTACCGCTGGAGCGTACCGGCGAGCTGCTCGAGGCACCCAAGGATTTCATGCTGGTGGTCTCCTACAACCCCGGCTACCAGCACATTCTCAAGTCACTCAAGCCGAGTACCCGCCAGCGCTTCGTGGCGATGTCTTTCGACTTCCCGCCACCCCGGGTAGAGTGCGACATCGTTTCCCGCGAGAGCGGCCTTTCCCACGAGCGGTGCGCCGCCCTGGTGAATCTGGCGGCCAGGCTGCGCGAGCTGAAAGGCCAGGACCTGGAAGAGGGCGTTTCCACCCGCCTGCTGGTCTACTGCGCCACCCTGATCAATGCCGGCATGCCGATCCTGGAGGCTGCCCGTGCCACCCTGGTCGAGCCGCTCTCCGACGACCTGGACGTACAGGAAGGGTTGATGGAAGCAATACAGGCCACTTTCGGCTGAGGAAGCACTGACACATTACTGCGCTCGATATCCTGACCGCCGGCGGTGCTCGGAATCCTCATGTAGCAGGCTACACTCCGGTCCCTGCGCTCCGGCGGCGCCCAGCCTATCTTCGCTCGTGACATGTCTCAGCGCTCCCTTAATAGGAATAGGAGAATTGCGATGCTGCACTTTCTCGAAGTCGAGGAGTTCGTCGGTCGCCATTGGCACCGCTGGGCGTCCAGTGCGGCTAGTTATCAGCGCTATTCTGAAGCGGCCGTGAGCCTGGAAGACCTGCGCCATGTGCTGGGTGTGTTCTTCCGGGCCAGCGGCGGAGAGGCCGGTGTCGAGGTCGCCGCCATCGTTGCGCGCAGCTCCCAGCACCGCCTGTCGCTGCGCCAGCGTCTGGGCTTCGACGACGAGGCCATCGATCAGGCCCGCCGCGACGAGGAGAACCTGTTGCTGCCCCCCACGCTGGATGTCTTCCCGGATGCAGCGCTCAACCGGGATCTCTACTTCTGGCTGGTCGCCTACCTGGCCGTGGCGCAGCGCCCGGTGGCCAAGCACGACCCGCTGCGTGACGATCTCTCCCGGCTGAGGGAGTCCGTGCGTGCCCGCGATGCGGCACTGGCCCGCTTCCCGGGGCTTGCCGAACGCTATCGCCAGCTCTGCCTGGGGCTGCTCATCGTGCGACCGGAGCGCAAGCGGTTGCCGCCGATGGAACAGGCGCTGGAATCGACCCTGCGCGTATTGCTGGGAGAAGAGCTCGAGCTGGAAGGCTGGGCCGCCGCCATGCATCGGGCAGTCTGCGATCCAGCCGCTTCCCTGAAAGACTTCCGCGCGCCGCGGGGCTACCGCCCGCCACTGCCGGTGCCCCTGTGGGGCCAGGTGGTGGAGCTGGGCACCGGTTCAACCCGCGCCGACGAGGAGAGCGACCCCCACGAGGAGGGCACCACCAACAGCCCCCAGACGGTGAGCGACGGCAAGCGCAAGGCCGAACGCAAGACCCAGGACCAGACCGAGCGCGACGACCCGCTGGTCGCCAACCGCTTCGAGAAAATGCTCTCCTGGACCGAGATGGTCAACCTCAATCGACTGGTCGAGGACAACGAGGACGAGGAAGCCAAGCGCGCCGCCGAGCAGATGGAGGAGATCATCCTGAGCCCGCACAAGCAGCGGGCGGCTACGCGCATCAAGGTCGACCTCGATCTGCCGCCGGACGAGGTGCTGGGCGATCGGCTGCGCGGCAAGCACCCCTACGCCGAGTGGAACTACCGCAAGCAGATCTACCTGCCCGACCACTGCCTGGTGCATACCGAACTGCAAAGCGAGGAGGGCGAGCAGTGGGAGCCCGATGCCGCCACCCATCGGCGTATCCGCCGGGTGCGTCGTGAGTTCGAGGCCCTGCGTCCGCGGCGCGAGATGCTTCGCGGTCAGCTCGACGGCAGCGAACTGGACATGGATGCGGTGATCCGCTCGCGCTGTGACCTGGCTGCCACCGGCGAGTCCAGCGACCGACTCTATCAGGCGACCCGGCAGCAGGCCCGTGACCTGGCTGTCTCGATCCTGGTCGACGTCTCGCTTTCCACCGATGCCTGGCTGGAGGACCGCCGGGTGCTCGATGTGGAGAAAGAGGCGCTGCTGGTGCTGGGCCACGGCCTGGCCGGCTGCGGCGACGACTATTCCATCCACTGCTTCACCTCGCATCGCCGCCAGAAGGTCTGGGTCAACACCCTGAAAACCTTCGAGGAGACCATGAGCGAGCGGGTGGCGCGGCGAATCTCGGCGCTGAAGCCGGGGCACTACACCCGCATGGGGCCGGCGATCCGCCACGTGGCACAGGAGCTGGCCAAGCGTCCCAACCGTCACCGGCTGCTGCTGGTGATCACTGACGGCAAGCCCAACGACACCGACTACTACGAGGGTCGCTACGGTATCGAGGACACCCGCAAGGCGGTGCTCGAGGCGCGCCAGCAGGAGGTGCGGGTCTTCGGTGTGACCGTCGACAGCGAGGCCCATCAGTATGTCTCGCGCCTGTTCGGCCGCGGCAGCTACGCCATCGTCAACCGTCCCGAACACCTGGCCCAGGCGCTGCCGGGCATCTATCGTCAGATCATCGGTAGCTGAGAGAGGACTCCACATGACCCTGACAATGAGCCGTCCCGTCATGGCAACGCTGTTCGGCGTGATCGCGGCCTTCGTCGTGCTGACGCCGCTGGTCTGGCTGATCAACACCCGGGACTGGGGTATCTTCCTGATGTTGCTGGCGCCCTTCGTGATCTATGGCCTGATCCACGCCGGTCGCCGGCTGGCGGAGTGGGCCGATCCGCCCCCGCCGCCGCCCGACGATGAGTGAAACGTCGTTCAAGACAGCATAAGACCGACGCCGGCCCCCAGGGCCGGCGTCATTGCGTTCATCGGGAGTCGTGCGTCGTCGTGTTGGCAGAAGCTCGGGGGAATTGGCTGCCCGGCTTCAGTTGCCCAGCTGTGCCAGCAGGTAGCCTGATGCCACCAGCAGCAGCGTGAACAGCACCAGGCCGATAAAGGCGCCCCGCCAGGCGGCACTGGCATCGCGCAGGCCGAGATAGGTCATCAGCACCTGGTGGGCCTTGAAGGCGGTGCTGAGCAACAGCAGGCCTGCGGACCACATCGGCAGCGCCTGCAGGCGGGCGTCACCGCCGAGCTGGGCCGAGAACATGGTGACCAGCGTCAGTCCCATCAATACCGCCCAGGTGATCAGCAGCCTACGGGTAGCGGGGGGCAGGGTGGCGAGCGGCGTCCGCATGATCACCTCAGCAGGTAGATGATGGGATAGAGCAGGATCCAGATCAGGTCGACCATGTGCCAGAAGGCGGCGGCGGTCTCCACGTTGTCGTGGGAGATGCGCCACGCCACCAGGGCGATCAGCCCCAGGCCGAAAAGCACGTGGGCGAAGTGGAAGCCGGTCAGCAGGTAGTAGAAGGTGAAGAAGGTATTGGTCTCGGGCATAAGGCCCTGGCCGAGCTTGTCGGCGTACTCCATCACCTTGACCACGCAGAACACCACCCCCAGGGCGAAGGCCCCGGCCAGCCACTGGCGGCAGCGGCGCTTGTCCTCCCGGCCAATGGCCTGGACGGCCAGGGCGGCGAACAGCCCGCTGGTCAGCAGTACCAGGGTGTTGATGCCGCCGGCCACCGGGTCGAGCAGCTGCTGAGAGGCATCGAACACCTCCCGTTCGCCGATCCTGAGCCAGGCAAAGAGCCCGAAGAAGGCGGCGAACACCACCATCTCGCTCAGGATCAACACCCACATCAGCGGGTTGCCGGGGAGTGCCGACAGCGGCCCCCAGCCCGGGTTGGGCAGCGGGCGCTGCTGGGTGGTCTCGTGCTGTTGTGCCACTCAGCCCTCCGGGGCGATGGGCGTTCGGTCGAACTCGGCGCGCACGGCCGGAGTGGTCAGCTTCCAGCCCGCCCAGGCGAACAGCGCCACCAGTACGGTTGCTACCATGATCAGCAGGCTGAGCGCCCCGACCAGCCCAGCCACCGGGTTGCCGGGATTCACGGCATCGGTGATGGCGGCGTCCGGCAGGAAGCCGAAGGTCATCGGCGTGAGTGCGGCGGCACCGAACACGCCGACGAAGCCGGCCGCCATCAGGCCGACGAAGGCGGGGCGTGCCCAGGGGCGGCGTAGCAGCAGTGCCATGGCCAGCACCAGGGTGGCCAGGGAGCCGATCATCATCAGCACGGCCAGCCCACCGCTGCGCTCGACCAGCCAAGCCACGCCGCCGGTCAGCCCGCCGCTGCCGGCCTCGACGCCAAGGGAAGCCACGATGGCGTCACCGGGCAGCAGGGGCAGGGTCATCAGGGCCAGTATCAGCAGCGAGAAGGCGATGAAGCCCACCGCGATACCGGTAACGGCGAGGGAACGAGGGGGTGCCGAGCGAGAATGATACGTGGCCGTGTGCATCTGCAGCTCCATGACGAATCAATCGTCCAATGAGACGGTGGCGCCGCCGAACAGCAGGCTGCGGGGCGCATCGATGGCGCGGTTGTTCATCAGCCGGTTGATGCCGACCCCGCAACGGCCCATGGTCCAGCCCAGGCAGGCGGTAAAGAAACCGTATCCCAGGGTCCAGGAGACCCAGGAGGGGGCGCCGATCAGGCCGAGCAGGTTCCAGGCCGCCAGTGCTGCGGCACCGCCCAGGGCGCCCAGCCAGAAGGTGCGGGTCTGGAACAGCAGGTGGCTATTGATCCAGTCGGCGTTATTGCGACGGAAAAGATGCGCGACCAGCATGCCGATCGGCCCCGTCACCACGGTCATGACGCTGCCCAGGTAGAGCACGTAGACGGTGGCCGCCACGCCCTTGCCACGGGTATCGGCTGCGGTTTTTGGCTCGTCGGTTGTTCGGGTGTCGGGGAACGACGTGAAGGACATCGGCCACCTCCCAGTTTAGTCATGTGTTGAAGAGGTATTCATAATACCACTATGCCTTCTTGCGCCGATTTCGTCCTTGTCGTGGATCAAACTCCACCCGCCTTGCTTACGGTATCGAGCGAATCAATCGGCCTCTGCTGCCGGCTTGTCGACCACCGTGGCCTGGTGATGCTCATCGCGGGTGAAGACCGGTGCCCGCCGTTCGGTCCACCACATCCAGATGATCGAGACCAGGGTCACGCCGAAGCAGAGCATCCACACCGAGGTGGCAACACCGGTAAAGTCCACCAGCAGGCCGAACAGGATCGGTAGCAGGAAGCCACCCAGGCCGCCGGCCAGCCCGACGATGCCAGAAACGAGGCCCAGGTTCCGGTCGTACTCGTCCGACAGGTACTTGAACACCGACGCCTTGCCGATGCCCCAGGCGATACCTACCACGAACAGGGCGAGAGTGAACAGCCAGATGGGGATGCCGAAGCTGAATTCCAGCCGCGAGCCGTCGACCTGCTGCACGGCGTACTGGGTATGGGGGTAGGACATGATGAACAGGGCGACCAGGCTGGCCCACATGCAGGACCAGGTAACGGAGTGGGCGCCGAAGCGATCGGAGAGCCAGCCGCCGAAGGCGCGGATGACACCCGACGGCAGCACGAAGATGGTGGCGATCAGGGCGGCGAGCTGAATGCCCATGCCGTACTCGTTCATGTAATAGCGGGTCAGCCACAGCGAGACGCCCACATAGCCGCCGAAGACCACCGAGTAGTACTGGCAGTACTTCCACACCTTGGGATCGTTGAGCACGGCGACCTGCTCGCGCAGGGTGGGGCGGTTGGCATTGCGGTGGCTCGGGTCCGAGAAGGTGAAGAACCAGAAAATCAGGGCGGTGATCAGCATGATGGCCGCGTACAGGTTGGGCACCGCCTGCCAGCCCAGCACGATGATCACCGTGGGGGCCACGAACTTGGTCACGGCAGCGCCGGCGTTGCCGGCGCCGAAGATACCCATGGCCAGGCCCTGGCGGTCACGTTCGAACCACTTGGCCGTATAGGTGATGCCCACCGAGAACCCGCCGCCGGCCAGGCCGATCACGGCGCCCAGCACCAGCAGCTGCCAGTACTGGTTGGCGAACTGCACCGCCCAGATCGCAGGCACCGTGGCCAGCATCAGCGCCATGAAGACGGGGCGGCCGCCAATGCGGTCGGTCATGGCGCCCAGCGGCAGCCGCACCAGCGAACCGGTCAGGATGGGAACGGCGGCCAGGATACCGAACTGGGTGTCGCTCAGCCCCAGCTCCTCGGCAATGGGCACGCCGATCTCGCCGAACATGGTCCACACCATGAAGCAGATGGTGAAGGCGAAGGTATTGGCGGTCAGTACCGAATACTGCTTGAAGCGCGGCGAAGCCATGGAATCTCCCGGGTGAAGGGGCGGTTGTCCCACTGCCTGTGTCGGTGACCAGAAAAGCCAAAAGGCAGTGGCCGCCTTGGCGACCACTGCCCTGGGGCAGGCCGAATCAGCCCTGCTGGGGCTTCGCTTGCACCTTGGCCAGTTCCTGCTCCTCGATCATGCGGTCCACCGAGGAGACGTAGTACTCCTCGTCGAAGGCGCCCTCCGGCTCCTTGAGCCAGATGAAGCAGACCACCCAGCTGATGAAGGCGCCGCCCGCCAGGATGTAGAAGAACTGGGTCGGCGTCACGAAGGTGAAGATGGTCAGGTAGACCACCGCCCCCACGTTGCCGTAGGCGCCGGCCATGCCCGAGATCTGGCCGGTGATGCGGCGCTTGATCGAGGGAATGATGCCGAAGGTGGCGCCCTCCGAGCCCTGCACGAAGAAGGAGG
>SKVX01000384.1 GCA_007129225.1 Halomonas sp. | reverse complement strand
TGCTGGCCGAGGAAATCGGTGTCAGACAGGCAGCAGCCGTGACGCCACGGCTGCCGCCTGCTTGACACCGACATCTTCGGCCAGCAGCGCGGACAGCAAGGCATCCGCCTCCACATCGCCGACTTCGGGGGCGTCGCGCGGCTCGGCACCGGCAATCATGATCACGAACTCGCCCCGGGCCTGGTCCGGATCCTCCTCCATACGAGCCAGAAGAGCCTCTGCACTGCCATCCAGAAAGGTTTCGAAGGCTTTGGTCAGCTCACGCGCCAACACCAGCCGCCGCACACCCAGCACACCGGCGATATCGGCCAGCGTATCGCGGATTCGATGCGGTGACTCGTAGAAGACCAGCGTCTCCTCCCGAGCGGCAAGCCCTTCGAGACGCCCACGGCGAGCGCCGCCTTTCGCCGGCAAGAACCCCTGGAAAAGGAAGCGATCCGTCGGCAACCCGGCGGCCGAGAGCGCCGCGACCAGTGCACAGGCGCCCGGCACCGGTACGATGCGACGGCCACGAGCACGCAGCTCCCGCACCAGGACGAAACCGGGGTCGCTGATCAAGGGCGTGCCGGCATCGGAAACCAGGGCAATATCCTCGCCGCCCACTAGCCGCTGGTCGAGTTGAGCGACGCGTGCCGCCTCGTTATGCTCATGAAGCGAGAGCATCGGCAACGCAAGCCCCAGGTGGCGCAGCAGGCGTGACGTGTGGCGCGTATCCTCGGCAGCAACCACCGCCACCTCGCTCAGTACCCGGGCCGCACGCGGCGAGAGGTCTTCCAGATTCCCAATTGGTGTGGCGACCACGTACAATGTTCCCTGATTCACATCAGTCATGTCGGCTCCTGGCAAGCTCCACGGACAAGGAAGAATCATGCTGAAAATGCCCCGCGGCCTGCTGGCCACTGCGCTTCTGGCCATACTGCTGGCCGGCTGTGCCCCCCCCGGAATCGTCGATCGCATTCCCGAGGACGACCCCGGCTATCTCCTCGAGCAGGCACGACAACAGGAACCCGAACAGGCAGCGAAAAGCCGCCTCGAAGCGGCCGACATCCTAGCACGCCAAGGCCAGCGCACCCAGGCGCTCGAGGTGGCTACCGATATCGATGACCAGCGGCTACCCGTCGAGTATCGCCTGCAATGGGCCATGCTGCTCTCTGAACTCGGCGAGTCCGAGGGGGAGCCCTGGGCCGTCATCCAGGCCGCACAGCTCCTCGACGAGATCCAGGTGCCCCGTGACGCCGCCCTGATCCTGCGTGAGCGACATGGGCGAGCCCTGGCCCAGGTCGACGAGCATCGCGCGGCCGCGCTGACCCTGATCGGCGTACAGGCCGAAACGGACCGCGAGGCGCTGAACGACCCCATCTGGGCCTCGCTCTCTCGTCTCGACGGGTCCGAGCTGGCCGCCATGCGCGACGAAACCGACAACCTGGGCCTGGGCTGGCTGGCGCTGGCCACCCTGGTGCGAGAGAGTGGCGGCGACATCGATCTACTCTTCAGGCGCCTGGACGAATGGCGGGAGCGCAATGCCCAGCACCCCGCCGCCCGAAACGTTCCCGAGGACCTCATAGCCCTGCGCGAGCTGCGCGGCGAGGAAGTCCGGCATATCGCCGTCTTTCTCCCGGAGTCAGGCCCATTGGCCAGCGTGGCCGAAGCAATTCGCGACGGCATACGCGCCCATCACCAAAGTGCCGCCCAACGCAATGGCGGCGTGCAGCTGTCTTTCCTGGATACCAGCCGCAGCAGCATCGACGCGCTCTATGAGGAGGCACGCAACCGCGGCGCCCAGGTCGTCATTGGTCCGCTGGACAAGGACCTGGTAACCGAGCTGGAAAACCGCGACCGGGTGCCGTTGCCGACCCTGGGCCTCAATTACGGGCACGGCGAATCCAATCGTGCCGATGGGTTATTCCAGTACGGCCTCTCCGCCGAGGACGAAGCCCGCCAGGTGGCAAGGCGGGGCCGCGAGGATGGCCATCGCCACAGCGCCATGCTGGTGCCGGACAACGAATGGGGGCGCCGAGTCGGTCGCGCCTTCGAGGAGGAGTGGCGCCGCCTGGATGGCTCCATCACCAATGCAGTGGCCTACGACCCCCGCGGCTCCGCCACCGAGAGCACTCGCCGCGTTCTCTCGGGCGGCCGCCCTGACATGCTGTTCCTGCTTGCATTGCCGAGCTATGCACGCCAGGTGCCCCCTACCCTGGATTACTACAACGCCGCCACACTACCGATCTATGCTACCTCGCACCTGTTCGAGGGGCGCTCGCAACCACTGCTCGACCATGACCTGGATGACGTGAACTTCATCGACATCCCCTGGCAGATTCCCGATGCCGCCGTCGGCGGAGTGGAAGCCCTCCCCTATTTCACCAGCTATCAGCAATTGCATGCGGACGCAGACCCTTCCGTCTTCCGCCTGATGGCAATGGGCGTAGACGCCTACGAACTCGCACGACGCCTCCCCCAGCTGCAACTGATGCCGGAGAGCGAGCTGAGTGGCGCCACGGGACGACTGACCACCGCCGCCGATGGGCGCATCCAGCGCCATCTTCCCTGGGCTCGCTTCCAGCGTGGCGTGCCGCAGCCCATACTGGCCATCGACCTGTACGGCACCGACCTGATCGGTAACGGGCTCCCTGACCGCGAGTCGTCCGACAATGGCCAGCGGAACTGACGCCCGGGCACGAGGCGCGCAGGTCGAGCGCCTCGCTGCCGACTGGCTCATGGCACACGGCCTGACACTGCTCGCCAGCAACCATCAGGTAAAAGGCGGGGAGCTTGACCTGATCATGCGCGATGGGGAGACACTCGTCTTTGTCGAGGTCCGCCACCGCGCCGATACTCGTCACGGTCATCCACTGGAAACCATCACCGTCACCAAGCAGCGCCGCCTGATACGCGCGGCGCGTTTTTATCTGGCACGCAACCGGCTATCATGTCCGTGCCGCTTTGACGCGCTGGCCGTGACCGGCACCCCACCCGCACTCGACTTCGAATGGGTGCAAGGCGCCTTCGAAGCGTTCTGACCGGCTTGCCACAGCCCCCAGGACCAGGACCCCATAGAATGGATTTTCAGCAACGCATACTCGGCCACTTCAATGCCAGCATCGATACCAAGACCTATGCCAGCGAGGTCTTACCGCCCTTCATCGAGGTCGCCAGCCAGATGATGGTCCAGTGCCTCGTGAACGAGGGCAAGATTCTGGCCTGTGGCAACGGCGGCAGCGCCGGCGACAGCCAGCATTTTTCCTCGGAACTCCTCAACCGCTTCGAGCGAGAGCGCCCCAGCCTGCCGGCACTGGCCCTGACCACAGACACCTCGACGCTGACGTCCATCGCCAATGACTACAGCTACAACGAGGTATTCTCCAAGCAGATTCGCGCCCTGGGCCAGCCCGGCGACATCCTACTGGCCATTTCCACCAGCGGGAACTCGGGCAACGTCATTCAGGCGATACAGGCGGCCCATGACCGTGACATGACGGTCGTCGCCTTGACCGGTCGCGACGGCGGGGACATGGCATCCCTCCTCGGCCAGGACGACTGCGAGATTCGCGTCCCGGCCACCTCGACAGCGCGCATACAGGAGGTTCACCTGCTGGTGATCCACTGTCTATGCGACCTCATCGATGAACAACTCTTCGGCAGCAGCGAGTAGACAACATGGCCCTTACGAGACTGATCCCCCTCCTCCTGTCCGCCTTCGTGCTGATACTGGCAGGCTGTACCACGGTGACCGGTGTCACCAACCCCGGCACCATCGACGAAAACTACGGCAAGCGCACACTCGGCGCCCAGGTCGAGGACGAGAGCATAGAGACCAAGATCGCCCACAACCTGCGCCGCGGCGATGCCCGCCTGGGTGACGCCCGTATCAACGTGGACAGCTACAACGCCATCGTACTGCTTACCGGCCAGGTACCCAGCGATGAGCTCAAGCAGAAGGCCACCGAGATCGCCCGTGACGTACGCAACGTTCGCGACGTCCACAACGAACTCTCCGTTGCCGCCAACCTGCCTGCGAGCCAGCGTATGTCGGACACCTGGATCAATACCCGCATCCGAACCAGCCTGGCCACAGACGAAACCATCGACACCAGCCGACTGCGCTTCATCACCGAGAATGCCAGCGTCTATGTCATGGGCATCGTCACCCGGGCCGAGGCGGATCGTATCGTCAACGCCATTTCTCGCATCGGCGGCGTGCAGCGTATCGTCAAGGTCTTCGATTATATCGATTGATATCAGGACACTTTGCGCACGCAAAAACGACAGGCCCATGGGCCTGTCGTTTTTTGTTGATATCCCTTGTTCAGCCTTCGGCGGTAGGGCTTGCTGGGGGATGCGTCAATCCAGTGGATTACCGCTGACGCGCCCGCTCGTCTACTTGATGACCCTGAGCGACGGGCGCCCCTTGGGCTTGGCCTTGGACTTGCTGCCGGTCTCATCCCGCGTCTCGTCCGAGCCCTCCGAATCATGGCTTTCGCTGTCGACGGCCGTCAGTTCGGGGCGCTCATTGGCCTCCCCGTCGCTACTGCCCCCTGATGCCTGGGGGATAACCGGCTCATGGCCAAACACCATGCCCACGCCATTTTCACGGGCATAGATGGCGATCAGCGCCGGCATGGGCACCACGACTTGCATGGGCTGACCACCGAAGCGGGCACTGAAGGTAATGGCATCATTTTCGATGTGCAGGTCGCGCACCGCGGTTGGCCCCACATTGAGTACGATCTGGCCATTCTGGACAAACTGCCGCGGCACTATGACACCAGCCTGCTCGGCATCCACGACCACGTAGGGTGTGTGCTCATTGTCCAGAAGCCATTCATAGAGGCCTCTGGCAAGATAGGGACGGCTCGATAGCATCTCTGCTGCCCTCCTCCGTTTGAAGACGCCGGGCAAAGCCCGGCGCTATAGTCAGTTGCGCATTTCGCGCTCGGTCTCACTCAGCGAAGCGACGAAAGCATCGCGTTCGAACAGCCTTTCCATGTAGGTAACCAACGGCTGGACCTGCTTCTCGGGCAGCTCGATGCCAAGCACCGGCAGCCGCCACAGGATCGGAGCGATACAGCAGTCGACCAGAGAGAACTCCTCGCTCATGAAGAACGGCACGTCTTCGAAGATTGGCGAGATGCCTACCAGGCTTTCACGCAGCTCCTTGCGCGCCTTCTCGACTTCCTTCTTGGAACCCTGCTCGATCTGCTCGACCAGCGGACACCACTCACGCTCGATACGATGCATCCAGAGTCGGCTCTGTGCCCGTGCCACCGGGTAGACCGGGAGCAACGGAGGATGCGGGAAGCGCTCGTCCAGGTACTCCATCATCACCTTGGACTCGTACAGCACCAGGTCGCGATCGAGAAGTGTGGGTACACTGTTGTAGGGGTTGAGATCGGCGAGTTCTTCAGGCCGCTGTTCGCCACTGACTTCGACAATATCCACCGCCACGCCCTTCTCGGCGAGTACGATGCGCACGCGATGACTGAAGTGATCATCGCTTCCGGAATAGAAGATCATCGACGACCGCTTGGCCACTACACCCATGAAACAATCCTCGCATCAATTCGAACCGGGATGATAACACGCACACGCATCGTCGTGCGTGTGCGTTGCAACAGACAGAAGACAAGACGCAGGGGGCGTATGGCACACCGCCATACGCCCCCTGCCTCACAGACTGACCCGCGAGGGGTCAGTGAATGTCGCGCCAGTACTCACGCTTCAGCAGATAAGCCAGAACACCGAAGATGAAGATGAAGAGCAGCACCTTCGGCCCCAGGACCTGAGCCTGCAGCTTGGAAGGCTCGCCCACATAGGCCAGGAAGTTGGTCAGGTCATAGACCGCTTCCTCGAACTCGTCCGGCTCCATGGAACCCGGTCGGGTAACCTGAAGCACGTCGCAGGACTGGTATTTTCCGGTCAGCGGATCGAGCTCGGCACCCTCGATGGGACGGTCGGTCTCGGCACAGACCTTCTCCTGGACCCCCTGCAGCGGCTCCAGCACGTTGGGCATCGCCACCATGTCGAAGACCTCATTGTTCACCCCGTTCGGGCGACTTGGGTCCTTGTAGAAGGTCAGCAGGTAGGAGTAGATCCAATCCGCGCCGCGCAGACGACCATGGAGCGTCAGATCCGGCGCCGGTGCACCAAACCAGTTGGCGGCATCTTCAGTCGTCATGGCGATGTGCATCTGGTCGTTGTAGGCCAAGTCGGACGAGAAGATCAGATGCTCTTCAACCAGATCCTGGGGCATGCCGAAATCCTCGGCGGCCCGGGCGAAACGCTGGTGCTCCAGGCTATGACAGCCCATGCAGTAGTTGACATAGAGCTGCATGCCACGCTGCAACGACGCCTCGTCATTGAGGTCCGGCGTCATCGAATAGGGCGTGTCGGGCATCGGCGCCGCCGCCACCGCGAAGGGCACCAGCGCGAAGAGCAGTGCGAACAGTTGCTTTTTCATTAGCCAGTCACCCTTTCCGGTACGGGTTTGGTCTTCTCCAGCCGGGTATAGAACGGCATCAGCAGGAAGAAGGCGAAGTACAACACCGTGCACAGCTGAGCGACCGCCGTTCGCAGCGGCGTCGTCGGCAGCGCGCCGAGAATGCCAAGGATCACGAAGCTGATGGCGAAGAGCGTCAACATGACCTTGGACATCCACCCCTTGTAGCGCATGGAGTTTACCGGACTGCGATCCAGCCAGGGCAGCACGAAGAGTACGGCGATGGCACCACCCATGAAGAGCACACCCAGGAACTCGGCCTGCAGCCCCAGGAAACCGATGTCGAAGGTGATCGCCCGCAGGATTGCGTAGAAGGGTGTGAAGTACCACACCGGGGCAATATGGTCCGGCGTCACCATCGGGTTGGCCGGCTCGAAGTTTGGCCGCTCAATGAAGTAGCCGCCCCCTTCGGGGAAGTAGAAGATCACCGCGGCGAAAACAAACAGGAACACCGCCACACCGAAGATGTCCTTGACGGTGTAGTAGGGGTGAAACGGAATGCCGTCCAACGGCTTGCCCGTCTCATCCTTCTTGGCCTTGATGTCGATGCCATCCGGGTTGTTGGAGCCCACCTCATGCAGGGCGATGATATGCAGCACCACCAGCGCCAGGATCACGATGGGCAGCGCCACCACATGCAAGGCGAAGAAACGGTTCAGGGTGATGCCGGAGATCAGGAAATCACCGCGAATCCACTGCGCCAGGTCAGGACCGATGAACGGTATGGTGGCAAACAGCGAGATGATCACCTGGGCGCCCCAGTAGGACATCTGGCCCCAGGGCAGCAGGTAGCCCATGAAGGCCTCGGCCATCAGCAACAGGTAGATTGCCATGCCGAAGATCCATACCAGCTCCCGTGGCGCCTTGTAGGAGCCGTAGAGCAGGCCGCGAAACATGTGCAAGTAGATGACCACGAAGAAGGCCGATGCGCCGGTGGAGTGCATGTAGCGGATCAGCCAGCCGTACTCCACGTCACGCATGATGTACTCGAGCGAGGCAAAGGCACCCTCGGCGGTGGGGTTGTAGCTCATGGTGAGCCATACCCCGGTGAGGATCTGGTTGACCAGCACCAGCAGAGCCAGGGAGCCGAAGAAGTACCAGAAGTTGAAGTTTCTCGGCGCGTAGTACTTCGAAAAATGGTCCTGCCACATTTGCGTGGCGGGAAAGCGATCGTCCACCCAGCGCATGATGCCGCTTTCCGCCTTGATCCGGTTCGGATTACCCATCACACAGCCTCCTCGTCTTCACCGACGATGATGATGTCATCGGTCTCAAAACGGTACGGCGGAACCTCCAGGTTGGACGGTGCCGGCACATTGCGGAACACGCGGCCCGAGAGATCGAAGTAGGAGCCGTGGCAGGGACAGAAATAGCCCCCGGGCCAGGCAGTCATATCGACGTCGTCCGGCTCGGGGCGATAGAGCGGAGAGCAGCCAAGATGGGTGCAGATCCCGATCAGCACCGAGATATCGGGTCGTATCGAGCGCAGCGGGCCGGTGACATACGGCGGCTGCTGGGGGGCCTGGGAATCGGGGTCGACCAGGCGAGCGGGATCGAAGTTCTCGGTACGCTCGATCATGTCGTCGGTACGCTTGACGATCCACACGGGACGCCCGCGCCACTCGACGGTCATGCGCTGCCCCGGCTCCAGCTTGGAAATGTCCGCCTGGATCGGCGCCCCCGCCGCTCGTGCCCTGGCACTCGGCTGCCAGGAAGCCACAAAGGGAACCGCCACTCCCACTGCACCCACCGCACCCACAACGGTGGTGGCACCCAGGAGGAGACGGCGCCGCCCTTTGTTTACGCCGTTATCTGCCATGTTATGGTTTCTCCCATCAGCTTACCCGTCGATCCAGCACGGGGGTGGTATCCCGCGACCACGGATATAAAAATCCGTCGTATCTTAAGGAATCCTGCCGCTTGGCACAAGACAAAGCACGCCTGACCAAGGTGGTATTTTC
>SKVX01000038.1 GCA_007129225.1 Halomonas sp. | reverse complement strand
TGAATCCGGCCACCGCGAGCAGTGTAGCGGGTAGTGTGCGTTTCAACATGATGCATCCCATTTTGATTGTCGTTAGCAACAGAGTCTCTGGGATCCGGTCGAGCCACCCAATAGATTCTCGCAAAGAGAATATTTGCTGGAAGATGCTTGAATATCAAACACAGTTGCACACTATTTTCACCGTAACAGCTAGATAATCAAGGCTACCAACCTGATAGAAATTTATAGTAACGCATTGTTTAGGCTGTTTTTTATAGATAGCTGCGGCCTGTCGATCACGCAAACCATCAGGCGCTTGGCGTCCTCCCATTGCATTTTAATTTTATTCTTGTAATATTCTTCTCTAACGAATCTTATGTCTGAAAAACAGAGTCGGGGAAATAAATGCAGCTCACTCAGTTCACTGATAATTCTCTTAGGGTGCTGATGTACCTTGGCTTTCGCAACGAGGATCAGGTCACCATTTCCGAGATATCGAGCGCCTATGACATCTCCAGGAGCTATCTCATGAAAGTGGTCAGCCATCTGGCGGCAAAGGGGTTCGTGCATACTTCCCGTGGCAAAGGCGGGGGGATTCGTCTTTCCCGCCACCCTTCACTGATCAACTTGGGTGAGGTCATCCGCGAGTGCGAACCGGACTTTCACGTGGTGGAGTGCTTGGGACCTGTGCAGTCGTCTTGCCCCCTTCTGCCCAAATGTGTACTGCGCTCTATTCTGCGCGAGGCGATACATGGGTTCCTCAGCATCCTGGACAAGTACAGCATCGAAGATCTGGTGGCGAGCCCCAGTGTTGGCCACGGACTCTTGCGCGCTCCCAGCTGAGTCCTACATAGCCACCCGCTTACAGTCGTCGCCCCACCCACCTGTACCAGGGATATGGGGTCAAGGTCGCGTGAAAGAGGAGAGTGCCCACATGCACGAGGATCGTTCTCCCCCCATCTACGAAGGTATCGCCAGGCGAATGGCCGACCTGATCCGATCGGGTATGCTGCGATCGGGGGACCGTCTTCCGTCGCTCAGGCAGGTTAGCCGCCAGAGCCGCGTAAGCCTCGCGACTGTGATCCAGGCCTATCGATGGCTTGAGGAACACGACCTCATTATCGCGCGGCCCGGATCCGGGTTCTTTGTCACTTGCGGAGCGCAGGGTACGACCATGCAGGGTACGGCCGGCGGAGTCATGCTTGCAGGCGATCCGCGCCACTACGACAAAGCTTCCGAGCTCTGCCTGCCTCCCCGGCCGGCCTCGGATCTTCTGCCGGAACACAGGCTGAGCCGGCTCATCGGCGCTATGGTGCGGCGCCACCCATCGATGATCAACCATGAGACCGATCCGGCTGGAGACCATGAACTTCGAAGACAGATCGCACGCCGGGCCACAAATCTCGGCCTTGATTGTCACGCCGGGGATATCGTAATCACTTCCGGTGGTCTCGAAGCGATGACCCTTGCCCTGCGCGCCGTAGCGGAGTGGGGGGATGCGATCGCCGTGGAATCCCCTTGCAGTGCAGCCACACTCGGCTTACTTCGAAGTCTTGGACTTGTGCCCGTTGAAGTGGACGCGACGAGCAAACATGGCATTCATCTCGATCGATTGGATGAAATGCTTACCACCCGGGATGTCCGTGCCTGTCTGTTCGCAACAAACTGCTCGGATCCACTCGGCTATGTGATGTCTGATGCCAACAAGCGCGATCTCATGCGTATCCTCGCGCGCCATGGCATCCCACTGGTGGAAAACGACGTTTTAGGGGATCTGGTCTATGGCGAGCGCCCCAGCCCTGCAGCAGCATTTGCCAAACAACAGAATACGCTGGTCTGCTCGTCGTTTACCTACACTCTGGGGGCCGGCTTGCGGCTTGGCTGGCTGGCGCCGGGGAAATACCTTGCTCGGATCTTGGAATTAAAAGCGGCTTCCAGTGTATCCCCGCCCCCGCTTATACAGTGCGCTGTGGCAGATTACCTCCAGGGAAGCGGTTTCGAACGACACCTCCGGGCGCTGCGACGGACGTTGGAATCCCGAGCAGACGATCTGGCGCAGGCGATAGATACTTATTTCCCAGCAGATACCCACCTGTACCCTCCTGCGGGAGGATCTTCCATGTGGATCGAACTTCCACTGAACGCAGATGCTTGTTCACTGTGGGAGCGCTCACCAGGGACCGGTGTTGATTGGGTACCTGGTTGCAGATTCACGACCAACCGCACGCTCTGCGGCTTTATGCGTATACCGGCTACCCAGGTGCGGGGACATGCAATGGACGCACGGATCACTGCGCTCGCGGCACAGGTGAAAAGGGTGCCATCCTGATGCGCGATGCGACGATCAGGCCCGCCTCGAGAATGGTCGAGATGGCTTAACGTGGTTCCATCTGGCCGACCCGGCTGGCTATAGGCGACATATCCCCCATTTTCCCTTGACGAGACAGTAAAAGCATCTAGCTTTAAAGAAGTAAAATAGATGCCTCTTTTAAAATACCGAATGAGATAACGTCAATGAGCTTCGCATGTTAGCCACTTCAGGAGACAAAAGATGCAATTCGTTCAACACCCTCTTTCTCTAGCCTGGTGCACCTGCACCGCCCTGCTGGTCGTGTGCTTACCGCTGGGAGCGAGCGTCGCATCTGCAGACAGTCACGGTGAGCAGGAGGAGCCCGACTCATGGCTCCCCAGTCTCATTACCGAGACGCCCCAAGAGGGCTTTGCTCTGGCTGTCACGCTTTCCCAGAAGGGTGTGGCTACCACTCAGCCAGATGCCGAGATTCGAAAGGCGAAACGAGCCGAATATGACGATAAACCCGACAGCTTGATCGCGGCATCGCAGGTGATTGCCACGCATTACCAGACTGTTGCTGCCGCCAATGACTACTGGCGCGAGTGACGCACTCGATTGGTCAGCCACACACAGAGGAGGAGCTGCCATGATAAGTGTCTTCCAAGATGCCAATCAAACTCATTCACTGGGCAATGCCCTGATGGCAGCCGGTTTACTACTGCTAATAATGGGAATCCTGGGGGGATACATACTGGATAACTACCTGTCACTGTTTATTCAGGTGGTAGCCCATCTACTTGTCATCGCCGGACCAACACTGATCAAGATCGGCTATGTGATACGTCTCAATGCCCGTCAGCGACTGCATCTGGCCTATTGAGGGAGGCGCCATAACAGGAGACATTGATGATCAAGGTACAGCTCTACCGCTACCACCCCGAGCAGGATGATCTACCGCGGATGGAAACGCTGGAGGTCGAGGAACGCTTCCGCAAGGCGATGGTGCTCGACGTGCTAGAGCACCTCAAGAAGCAGGATACCACCCTGGCTTACCGGCGCTCCTGCCGTGAAGGGGTGTGCGGCTCGGATGGCATGAATATCAATGGCAAGAACGGCCTGGCTTGCGTGACGCCGGTCGCCGAGGCGTTGAACGGTAAGGATACCTTGACGATCAGGCCGCTACCCGGGATGCCGGTGATTCGTGACTTGGCGGTGGATTACGGACTGTTCTTCCGCCAGTTCGAGAAGATTCGCCCGTGGCTGATCAACGATGAGCCGCCTGCTGCCATCGAGCGGCTACAGAGCCCTGGTGATCGTGAGAAGCTCGATGGTCTCTACGAGTGCATCCTGTGTGCCTGCTGCAGTTCGGCCTGCCCCTCCTGGTGGTGGAACCCCGACAAGTACATCGGCCCGGCCGGCCTGCTGCAGGCCTATCGCTTCCTGATCGACAGCCGAGACACCGCCACCGACGAACGCCTCGGCGAACTCGATGATCCGTTCAGCGTGTTCCGTTGCCGACAGATCGCCAACTGCACCTGGGTCTGCCCCAAGGGACTCAACCCCATGCGCGCCATCGGCCAGATCAAGGCGATGCTTCTTGCGAGGGGCAGCTGACCCGAGCTGTCATTCGAACCGGAAGGAGACACAAGATGGTATTTCGACAGGTGAAGGATTTGCTTGCCTGGATTCACGACTTCCACGAGCAGCTTGGCGGGCAGTATGCGCATCTGGCCGAGACGCAGCAGGATGAACGAATGAAGATGGCCTTGGTATTCCTGGCCGATCGTGAGCGGCGCATGCAGGAAGGCATCGCGGCCTATATGGAAGATGCGGATGAAGGGCTGTTGACCACCTGGCTGATCGATAGCCAGGAGTTTGTCCATCCCCGGGTGCTGGAACGGATTCCCCCGTGCCTGGGCTGTCATGATATCCATGACATCCTGGCCAACGTGATGACCGCCCACCAGACGCTCAAGGACATGTATCGGCTGCGGGCCGAGCTGGCTTCCATTCCGGAGGAAACGGAGCTCTTCGAACGGCTCGCGGAGCAGCAGGACGCCGAGGCGCGACTCCAGACCCGCGATATCGCCCGCCTGGATATGTATTGAGTGGCTCGGCCGGGAGGCCCCCTGCGGGGCGCGTCCCGGCCGGGTGGTGGCTCAGGCGGCGTCGAGGGGACGCGACGGGCCGAAGTGCTCGAAATGGCGGCGACTCTCGTCGATGCCAAGGTCCGCCAGGGCATGGTTCACCGCGCTCATGAAGCCCTGCGGGCCGACGAAGTAGCAGCGAGGCGTGTCCGTCGGCAGGTAGTGCTCGAGGAGCGCCCGATCGATGCGGCCGATATGGTCGGCTTCCTCGCCTTGCTCGTGAATCGTCACCGCCTTGAGCCGGTCGGTGTGTTCCGTCTGCAGCAGGGCGATTTCGTCGCGGAAGGCGTGATGCTCGGCATCCAGGGCAGCGTGCAGATAGACCACATGGCGCTGCTGCTCCAGTGCCTGGCGTGCCAGCGACAGCATGGGGGTCTGGCCCACGCCACCGCTGACCAGGACCACCGGCTCGTCGCCCGGATGGAGCGTCAGGTCGCCGGCGGGAGGCAGCAGGTCCAGGCTGTCGCCCACTTTCAGTACATCATGGAAGTATCGGCTGACACGGCCGTCGGGCTCACGCTTGATGGAGATCCGGTAGCCGCGGCCGTTGGCTGTAGCCGAGAGACTGTAGTGGCGATAGACCGGCTCGCCCTCAATGCGGAGGCGTACGCCGATGTACTGGCCGGGCTGGTGTTCGGCGACGGCGCCGCCATCTTCGGGCTCGAGCATGAAGGAGCGAATCACCGCGCTCTCCTGGCGGGTGGCCGCAATACGAAAACGCCTCAGGCCACGCCAGCCACCGGGCTGCTGGGCGAAGGTGTGGTAGCGCCGCTCCTCAAGCTCGATCAGCAGGCCGGCCAGCTCCTCGTAGAGGGCGCCCCAGGCGTTCGCAATTTCCGGCGTCAGGGCATTGCCCAGCTCCTCGCCGATGGCCGCCATCAGGCATTCGCCGACGATGGGGTACTGGTCCGGCTGAATGCCCAGCGATACGTGTTTCTCGACCACGGTGCCCAGCACGGACCTGGCCCTGGCGGGGTCCTGGCGCAGCTGCACATAGGCCAGCACGGCGCCGGCCAGGGCGCGCTGCTGAGCACCGCTCTGCTGGTGAGCGGCATTGAACAGCGAGGCCACGCCGGGGTAGCGCGCGAACATCAACGGGTAGAAGCGCTGGGCGATGGCATCGAGGTGTTCCGCGACCACCGGGGCGGTGGCTTCAATCAACCTTTCTTGCTCGTGGGTGAGCATGGGGCGTCTCCTTCGTCAGGGATGACTTTATAAAGAGGTATGTAAAATACCTCTTTAAGGAGGCGGTGGCGTGAGACCTAATGTCGCGGGCAGGCCAAAAAGCCGGGGAGGATATCCCCGGCTGATCAGTGTGACGTCAGACGTCTACGCATCTAGAGCCCGATGCGGTGGGCCCGGTGGGTAAAGAAGATGCCGCTGGGCGACTCGGCCGGCAGGGTCGCCAGCACCTCGAAGGTACGGGTATCGTAGACGGTGATCTGATTGCTGTCGCGAGCCGAGATCCAGATGTGCTCGCCCCGGGGCGTGAACTCCTTGTGCAGGATCGACTCGCCGGGCGACAGGGTCTCGATCACTTCCAGGGTCTGGGTATCGATCACCTGTACCTTGTCATTGAGGGGATGGGCGAAGGTGACCCATACCTGGCGCTCATCGGGGCGACTCATGACAAAGATCGGCTGGCCATGCACCTCGATGCGCTCGGTCAGCGACCAGTCGCGGGTATTGGCCACCAGCACTTCATTGCGCCCCACGGCGGGGAAGAAGGCCTGGTCGCCGGCCATGGCCCAGCCTTCCAGGTGCGGCATCTTGTAGACCGGCAGGCGCTCTTCGCCGCGGCCGTAGTCGGGCAGGATGCGCTGTACGCCGTTCTCCGGGTGCCACAGGTCGAGCAGTGCCATGCCGTCCTCGCCGAACAGGCCAGCGATATAGTAGCGGCCGTTGGGCGTGATCAGGGCGTCGTAGGGCATGCTGCCGACGTCGCGGTACTTGGTCAGCTCGGGCGCGTCCGTGGACATGTCCAGCGTCCATATCTCGCCCGCCTCGAACAGGCTGAAGACGAAGATATTGCCCGGCACGTCGACCACCCCGACCACCTTGGCCTGATCGGTGGTGCCATCCGGCTTCTCATAGGTGGCCGGCACGTCGATCACCAGCTCCATGGTTTCGGTATCGAACACCTTCACGCCGCCGGGCTCGTAGTTGCCCACTGCCACATAACGTCCGTCCTGGGAAATGGCGCCGCCGATGCTGTTGCCTCCTTGGATGATGCGCCCGTCGATCTCGCCGGTGAGCAGGTCGAGCCGGGTCAGGCCGCCGTCGCGGCCGAAGACGAAGGCATGGCGGGCATCGCGGGTGAACTTCACCGAGGCGTGGGAGAGGTCGCCGAAGCCGTCGATATGCCGCAATACCGTCTTTTCGGTCGTGTCGACCAGGGCCACGCTACCGGTGGCGCGCTCGATGACCACACCAAGGTCGCCGGTGCCGCGCAGTTCGACATGCGCCGTGGCGTCTGGCTCGGCAGCTGCCGGGCTGGCCAACAGCAGAGCGACGGAGCCGGCGGCGAGCAGCGTCTTGATCGGGGTTAAGAGAGGCATGGACGACTCCTGGTCAGTCTGGCGAATTCAGTGTTTCGAGAGAATTGTCTTGTCTCAGGTGGTCGGCGATCCAGCGGGCGTCTTCCTCGCTGATCAAAGCCTTCCAGCCCGGCATGGCGCTTCCGGGAATGCCGTGCAGGATGATGTGGGCGAGTGCATCGACGGTGAACCCCTCCATGCGGTCGCGCGGCAGCGCTGGGCCCAGTCCGCCCCGCAGCGTCATGCCGTGACAGGAACCGCAGTCCTGGTAGAGCAGGGTCTCGAGCTCGGCCTGGCGCTGGGGATCGAGGTCATCCTCGCGGCTCTCCGCCATGGCGGTGGCCGAGAGCAGTAAGCCGATGAGCATGCAGAGAGCCGGCTGGTGCATGGAAAACCTCGCAAGACGACGGAAGAGGAAAGGCCGCGAGTGGAAGTGGGCCGTCAGCGAAGTGTCCCCCCGTTACGGTTTCGCTGCTTTGACGGATATCAAGGTCGGGCGAGTAAAAATTCCTCTTTTGACCTGTGTCAACCGCAGCGCCGATGACCGCTTTCAGACTTGATGAGGCATGTAAGATGCGTCTTAACATCATGCTTTCCATCGACCGGCTCGGTACCTGCCCATGGCTGCACTTGACCTTCTCGACCGTCGCCTCATCGACACCTACCAGCGCGGCCTGCCGATCTGTGAGCGGCCCTATGCCGCCATGGCAGAGCAGCTTGGGGTGAGCGAAGCCGAGGTGGTCGCACGGCTGCAGGCCCTGCAGGACGAGAAGGTGTTGAGCCGGGTCGGCCCGGTCTTCGATCACGCCCGGGCCGGCGCCAGTCTGCTGGCGGCGGTGGCGGTGCCGGAAGCGCAGCGTGACGAGGTGGCCGAGGTGATCAATCGCTCCGCCGGGGTCAACCACAACTACGCGCGTGAGCATCGCTACAACCTCTGGTTCGTGATGACCGCCGCCGACGAGGGTCAACTGGAGGCGCGGCTCGATGCGCTGGAGGCCGAGCTGGGCCAGCCGCTGCTGCGCCTGCCGATGCTCGAGGGCTTCCATATCGACCTGAGCTTCCCCATACCCTGGGCCGAGCTGGAGGCACCATGAGTCTACCCCTGTCCAGCACACGTTCCGAGACCCATGCCGAGCACCGCCTGCGTGCGCTGCTGGAGAGCGGGCTGCCGCTGACCCCCCGGCCCTGGCACACCCTTGCCGAGCGGTGCGGGATGAGCGAGAGCGAGGTCATGGCCTGCGTGCAGCGCTGGCAGGAAGAGGGGCTGATCAAGCGCATGGGGCTGGTGGTCAAGCATCATGCCCTGGGTGTCTGCGCCAATGCCATGGTGGTCTGGAACGTGCCCGACGAGGCGGTTGGTGGGCTGGGCAGACGCTTGGCGGCCGAGCCCGCCGTGACGCTCTGCTACCGCCGCCCGCGGCGGTTGCCCGACTGGCCCTACAACCTGTTCTGCATGATTCATGGCACTCGTCGCGACCGGGTTCTGGCCGCGCTGGACGAGATCGTCGAGCGCC
>SKVX01000055.1 GCA_007129225.1 Halomonas sp. | reverse complement strand
GCCCCAATGGGGAAATCTGGCGTTCGCGGATCGTGGTGGGGCGCCCTTACCGGCGTACACCGTCGCTGCGCTCCGAGATCACCCACCTGACCGTCAACCCGACCTGGACGATTCCCCCGACCATCCTGCGCGAGGACGTGCTTCCCGCGGTGCGTCGTGACCTGGGCTACCTGTGGCGGGAACGGATCCAGGTGCTCAGCCCTTCGGGCGCGCCGCTGGATCCCTGGGAGATCGACTGGTCTAGGCCGGGCAATGTCGTGCTGCGCCAGAGTCCCGGGCCGCATAATGCGCTGGGGGAGCTGGTGGTCCGCTTTCCCAACAACCATATGGTCTACCTGCACGATACGCCGTCACAGGGGCTCTTCGCCCGGGAGCAGCGGGCCGCAAGTTCCGGCTGCATTCGAGTGGAGAATATCGGCGAGTTCGCCCAGTTGTTGTTCGACGACACCCGCAGTGGCCAAGATGTGCGCGCGCAGATCGACCGCGGGGAGACCCGCAACGTGCGGCTTGCGGAGCGCATGCCGGTGATCCTGCACTACTGGACCGTGCATCCGTCCGAAGATGGCCAGCTGGCCTTTCGGCCCGATATCTACGAGCGTGACGATGCGCTGCTCCAGGCGCTGGATCGGCCGTTATCGCAACAACGACTCGAGGGATGAAAAGAGCATCCTCAGCGATACCCCTTGGCCTGCAGGCGGAACAGGCGGGCATAGCGGCCGTTGGCGGCCATCAAGCTCTCGTGGTTACCCTGCTCGATGATCTCGCCACCGTCGATGACCAGGATGTGGTCCGCGGCGCGCACGGTGGAGAAGCGGTGGGAGATGAGGATGGTCATCTTGTCCCGGCTGTGCTCGCGGAAGTCGTCGTAGACGGCGGCCTCGGCGGCGGCATCCATAGCGGCGGTGGGCTCGTCCAGCACCAGGATGTCGGCGCTTTCACGCATATAGGCCCTGGACAGGGCGATCTTCTGCCACTGGCCGCCGGAGAGCTCCTGGCCGCCCTTGAACCAGCGTCCGAGCTGGGTGTGGTAGCCCCCCGGCATGGCACTGATGAACTCCTCGGCAAGGCCGCGTCGGGCCGCCTGTTCCCAGCGGGCCTCGTCCTCGAAGGAGGCCACGTCGCCTGCACCCAGGTTCTCGCCCACCTTCATCTGGTAGCGCACGAAGTCCTGGAAGATCACGCCGATGCGCCGGCGCAGGGTCTGGACGTCCCAGTCGCGCAGGTCGCTGCCGTCGAGGAGGATTCGTCCTTCACTGGGCTCGTAGAGTCGGGTCAGCAGCTTGATCAGGGTCGTCTTGCCGGAGCCGTTGGCGCCGACCAGGGCCAGGCTGCCGCCGGGCTCGACGTGAAGTGAGATCCGCGTCAGGGCCGGCTTGTCGGCGCCCGGGTAGGTGAAGCTGACGCCCTCGAAGCGGATGCCGTCGCCGGGGGTTGAGCCCTCGGTGAGGTGGCCGCGCTCGGCGGCCACCGGCTGCTCCAGGTACTCGTAGAGGTTCGAGAGGTAGAGGTTGTCCTCGTACATGCCGCTGATCGAGGTGAGACTCGCCGAAAGCGCCGCCTGGCCCTGCTTGAAGACCATCAGGTACATGGTCATTTCACCCAGGGTGAGCTGGCCGGTGACGGTTTCCACCACGACCCAGGCGTAGGCACCGTAGAAGGCGGCCGTGCCCAGCAGGCCGAGCAGGAAGCCCCAGGTCTCCCGGCGTATCGTCAGCCGCCGGTCCTCGCCGTAGAGCGTGTCGAAAATGGTGCGGTAGCGCGAGAGCAGCAGCGGTTCGAGACCGAAGAGCTTGACCTCCTTGATGCTGTCCTCCCGTGCCAGCACCGTCTCCAGGTACATCTGCATGCGGGTCTGGGGCGAGCGCCAGCGAAACAGCCGGAAGGCGTCGCCGGAAAACTTGGCCTCCGAGGCGAAGACTGGCAGGGCGCCGACCACCAGAATCAGGATCGCCCAGGGCGAGAACTGCACCAGCAGCACGCCGAAACTCGCCAGGGAGATGGCGTTCTGCATCAAGGAAAAGGTCTTGTTGACCAGGCCGAGTGGACGAATCGATGCCTCCCGCCGGGCACGGGTCAGCTTGTCGTAGAACTCGGAATCCTCGAACTGGGCAAGCGACAGGGTGCCCGCCTTCTCCAGGATCATCACATTGACCTTCTGGCCAAGCAGGGCGCGGAGCAGCGACTGCTGACCCGAGAGCCCGCGCTGGGCCATGGCAATGGCGGCGATGACGCCGGCTTCCGCCAGTACGTAGCGCAGCACCGGCCACCACTCGACCTCACCGGTGTCGCGGTGGTGGGCCATGGCGTCGACCACCGAGTCGACGATGAGCTGGCCGATCCAGGCGGCAACGGCCGGCAATATGCCGGCCACCAGGGTGCAGACGGCCAGGCCCACTGTCAGCGGGCGCGAGGTCTGCCACACCAGGGCCAGTGCTCGCCGGCTATAGCGAAACACGCCAAAGAAGGCGCTCAGGCGATTGCCTGCTGGGGGCGGGGTCGGGATGGCTTTGCGTGAATAGGAGGAGGACAAGGGCGTCTCCGGAAGGTCCTGGCTCAGCGTTCGTTCTGATCAGTCAGGGCTATCCTGAACGAACCGACGCCCCACCGGTAGGGCGGGGCGTCGGGTATAGGGCACGGGTGCGACTTCAGTCGTCGTCGCTGCCCGATGCCTGGGCCACCACGGTGCCGGTCTCTCCGGAGCGCAGGACGGCCAGCAGCGGTTCGGCTTCCTGCTGGAAGGCCATCAGCCGTTCACCCTCAAGGCTCTGGCTTTCCGGCAGCTCTACCTTCATGGCGTCGACCGCGGTGTTGTTAACGATGACTTCATAGTGCAGGTGAGGGCCGGTGCTGCGGCCGGTATTGCCCGACAGCGCGATACGCTCGCCCATCGTCACTCGGTCGCCACGGCTGACCAGTGGGCGGGACAGGTGCAGGTAGCGGGTGCGGTAGCCGTTGTCATGGCGAACCACCAGGTAGCGACCTGCCACCGGATGGTTCCCGACCTTCTCGACGCGACCATCGGCCGGCGCCTGGATCGGCGTGCCCACCGGCATGGCCCAGTCGGTGCCCCGGTGGGGGCTGACCCGCCCGGTGACCGGGTGAGTGCGCCGCGGGTTGAAACTGGAGCTCATGCGATAGCTGCCCTCGAAGGGGTAGCGGCTGAAGGCGGGGTCGAGGCTCTGGCCGTCGGGCGTATAGTAATTGTTGTCGGCGCTGTTACGCACCAGGGTGAGGTCCATGCGCGCCCCTTCATACTGGATCGCCAGTATGCGGGAGTCGAAGCTGGCACCGTCGATGATGTCGGACTCCATCAACACCTGGAACTCGTCACCGCGGCGGGTATCGCGGCGGAAGTCGAGCTTCTTCTCCAGCAGCCGTGAGATCTGGGCGACTTCGGTGCTGGAGAGGCCGGTGGCCTGGGCGGAGCGGGCAAAGCTGCCGCTGACGCTACCGGCGAAGAGTCGCTGCGTGGCCTCGCCGGCCCGCTCGATGGTGGCCACATCGAAGCCTTCCTCTTCGCGTTCCAGCAGGAAGCCTTCGCGGGCATTCTTCATGACCCTCATGGCCATCAGCCGATCCTGCTCATCCAACTGGTACTCGAAGGTGTTGCCGGCTCGCCAGTGGGTCAGGACACGCTGGTCCGGCAGGCTTTCCAGCAGTCGGATCGCCTCGCTGTAGCCGAGGCCCAGTTCGTTCTGGGCCAGCACGGCGAAGGTGTCGCCCTGCTGCACGGTATAGGTCCGCCACTCGGGCACGAAGGGCTCGTCGGCGGCGACTTCGTGCTCGAAGACGATGGGGCCATCCTCGAAGAACGCCAGCTCCGCGTCGTCATACTCCTCGTAGGAGGTGGCGTTGGCGGCCAGCGCTTCGTCATCGGTGTAGGTATCGTCCAGCATGCCGCTGGCCAGGGTGCCGATGACCATGGCCATGTGCAGCGCGCCGGAGTCCAGGGCGGTGACCAGTTCGACGCTGGAGGCTTCCTGTGCGGTGGCGGCGACCGTCTCGTCCATCTCGATCATCGGCGGCGAGGCAAGACGTTCGGGAGCGCCCTGGGCTTGGGCGCCGCCGGCCACTGCGGCACCGTTGAGATCGATGATCTCGGTGGGCTTCAGCTGGGAAAGGGGGATATAGCCGCGGGTGTTGTCGATGGCCTGGGTGGCGACCTCGATGGCATCGGCTACCGAGTAGCGGTCGCTGCTGAGCGAGGGAAGGCCGGGTTGGGTTTCGGGCGCCAGGGGATAGAGTACGGTTTCGGGTATTTGACCCTGGCGCTGGGTGTTCTCGACGAGAGTGACAATCTTGTGTGCGCCCAGCACTGTGACCATGGTGGCAACGGGTAACAGTAATAACTTATGCGTGCGGGGCAGCGAATGAAGGATTCGCAACATGGTGTTTGGCCATATAAATAAGTGACATGAATATAAAGAGGCATGGGAACCTTAACCCATGATATATGGCATTCCTAGACTGTAGAAATATACAGCTAGGGACCCCCGGGAGAATTCCCGATCCTCTCCGGGTCATGTCACTATTTTCGAACACCGTTCCTCAATGTTTTCATTGAACGGCAACGGGCCGGAAAAGACAACCCCCTCTCCGGCACTTGGACTGGGGGCGGGGGACGAGGCCGGTGCGCCTGGCGGCATCAGGTGGCGGTGAAGGTGCCGTTGCGATAGTCCGCCAGGGCCTGCTCGATCTCACTAGGATGGTTCATCACGAAGGGACCATAGTGCACGATGGGTTCGCGGTGGGGCGTGCCGGCAAGAATCAGGCACTGGGCGCCATCCTGGCTATGCAGGGACAGCAACTGACCGTCACCGAGGCGTGCCAGTTGTCCTGCTCCGACGGCCTGTCCGTCGATCATAAGCTCACCTTCGAAGACATAAACCGCGAGAGTTTCGTCGGCCATGATCAGGTTCAGGGTGCCACCGGCGGCGAGCCGGGCGTGACCCACGGCACCTTTGCCTGCCAGGGCATCCAGCGGTCCTTCCACGGCATCCCCGCCTTCGATCTGCCAGTGGCCACCCAGCGCTATCAGCTCTGCCCGGTCGCCCTGGAGATGCGGCATTTCGTGACTGCGAATGTCCCGGTAGGTGGCTGGGCTGAGCTTGTCCCTGGCGGCCAGGTTGAGCCAGAGCTGGAAGCCGTGAAGGCCCTGGCTGTCGGTCAGGGGCATTTCGGAGTGCACGATACCCCGCCCGGTGTGCATCCACTGGGCGTCGCCGGCGCGAATGGTGCTCACATGGTCGAGATGATCCTCGTGGGTGAGTCCGCCATGGAGGATATAGGTCAGGGTCTGGATGCCGCGATGGGGGTGGGGGGGGAAGCCGCCGATATAGTCGTCGGGGCTGTCGGACCCCAGCTCATCGATCATCAGGAAGGGGTCCAGGCCACCACCGAACTCGTGGATGCGCTGGATCTTCACCCCGTCGCCGTCCTGGCTGGGCTGGCTGCGCATCAGGTTGGCGATGCGGCGGGTCTTGAGGGTGGCGGCCATGGGAGTGGCTCCAGTGTCGGGGATATAACTGGCATTCTAGGGCGTAATTTTCGAAACTTAAGCGCATAGTTTTGCAATATTCATTCGAGGAAATCGAAAATGTCCCGCGTCACCCTGGCCCAATGGCAGATGCTGGCGGCAGTGGTGGACCACGGCGGCTTTGCACGAGCTGCCGAAGTGGTGCACAAGAGCCCGTCGACGCTCAATCATGCGGTACACAAGCTGGAGCAGCAGCTAGGCGTGCAGGTGCTGGAGCCTGTCGGGCGGCAAGTGAGGCTCACCGAAGCCGGTGAGATGCTGCTGCGTCGGGCCCGGCAGTTGATCGAGAGTGCCGAGGCGCTGGAGGATGTGGCAGGGCGGTTGTCGGAAGGTCTCGAGGCAGAAGTGGTGGTGGCAGTCGACCAGATATTTCCTCCCCAGGCGCTGGCGGTGGCGCTGCGACGCTTCTCTGCCGCTTATCCCCATGTGCGGGTGCAACTGCATGAGACGGTGCTCAATGGGGGCGTCGAGATGCTCTACGATGGCCGCGCGGACCTGGTGATTTCCGGCCTCGCTGCACAGGGGTTTCTCGGCGAACTGCTGGCCCAGGTGCGCTTCATCGCCGTGGCCCACCCTGAACATCCGCTGCATCTGCTGAATCGACAGCTAGACCTGCGCGACCTGCTGCGCCATCGCCAGGTGGTGGTGCGGGACTCGGCGCTGCGCCAGTCGATGGACGCCGGTTGGCTCAAGGCCGAGCAGCGCTGGACCGTCAGCCACCTGGAAACCTCGATCGACATGGTGCGGCGGTGCCTCGGCTTTGCCTGGTTGCCGGACACCCGCATCGCAGCGGATATGGCGGCGGGCAAGATAAAGGCCCTGCCATTGGCTGCCGGCGGCGTTCGGGAAATTCCCATACAATTGATTTTTCGTGACCGGGATCGTGCCGGGCCGGCGACCCATGCCCTGGCCGAAGCGCTGCATGGTGCGGTTGCCAGCGAGTGTCCTGCGGAAGAAGAGATGGATCATTCGATATAGTCGTATGGATGCGGCCAGAAACTGCACTTGAGCGTCGAGAAAATCAGCTTAATCTGAGGGCAGACACAATCTCTGACCGGGAGTCCAGCATGGGCCTTTTGATCGACGGCAAGTGGCAAGACCAGTGGTACGACACCAAGAAGCATGGCGGCGAATTCGTCAGGGAGTCGGCCAAGCTTCGTGACTGGGTCACCGCGGATGGCGGTGCCGGACCCGAGGGGCAGCCGGGGCTTCCCGCTGAGGCGGGTCGCTACCACCTCTATGTCTCGCTGGCCTGCCCCTGGGCGCATCGCACCCTGATCCTGCGGCGCCTCAAGTCGCTGGATTCGCTCATCGGCATGTCCTACGTCAGCCCCCTGATGCTGGACCAGGGCTGGACCTATGACCGACAGGAAGATTCGAGCGGTGACCCCGTCAACGGCGTTTCCTTTCACCATGAGCTCTACACCATGACCGACCCCCGCTACACGGGGCGGGTGACGGTGCCGGCGCTGTGGGACAAGCAGGAAGGTCGCATCGTCAACAACGAGTCTGCCGAGCTGGTGCGCATGTTCAACGATGCCTTCGATGACTTGACCGGCAACCGGCTGGACTTCTACCCGGCCGACCTGCGCGAGACCATCGATGCGGTCAACGACGATGTCTACGACCACATCAATAACGGCGTCTACAAGTCGGGCTTTGCCACCGAGCAGGCCGTGTACGAGAAGCACGTGCTGGCGTTGTTCGAGTCGCTGGATCGCATGGAGGCGAGACTTGCCGAGAATCGCTACCTGGCCGGCGAATGGTTTACCGAGGCCGATATTCGCCTGTTCACCACCCTGGTGCGCTTCGATGCCGTCTATCACGGTCACTTCAAGTGCAACCTGCGCCGCATCGAGGACTACCCGAATCTCTCGAACTACCTGCGCGAGCTCTACCAGTGGCCGGGTATCGCCGACACGGTGGACTTCGCGCATATCAAGCGCCACTACTACTACAGCCACGACACCATCAACCCGACGCGCATCGTGCCGGCAGGCCCGCTGCTCGAGCTCGACCGCCCCCACGACCGCGAGCGCCTGGCGGGGAAGGGGATCCGAGAGAAGGGTTAACGCTGCTTCGCCAGCCACCTGTCCAGCGCATTGGCGAACTCGCGCCGGTCGGTGTCGCTATAGCCCTTGGGGCCGCCGGTGTGTTCGCCGCTGGCGCGCAGCGTCTCCATGAAATCCCGCATCTGTACCCGCGCCTTGATATTGCCCTTGTCGAGCATTTCGCCACGTGTGGTCATGACCGCCGCGCCTTTTTCGATGGCCTCCAGGGCCAGCGGCAGGTCGGAGGTGAGCAGCAGGTCGCCGGAGGCGATGCGGGCCACGATCTCGTTGTCGGCGGCGTCGAAGCCATGGCTCACCGCCAGCGACTTGACGCAGCGCGAGGGTGGCAGCGGAATCGTATGGTTGGCCACGAACCAGGTGGGAGTGTCGGTGCGCTCGGCGGCGCGCACGATGATGTCACGGGCGACCTTGGGACAGGCGTCGGCATCGACCCACAGGGTTGGCATTGGCAGGCTCCTTGGATGAGAGGTAGATGACCGTTAGCGTTGAAAGTACTGGCCAGGAAGATGCACCGATGGTAGCATGCGCCCTCCTCGCATGTGCTGACCCCGCCATCATGACGATTCGCCGGTGCTGAAGTTGCCCGAGCCGAATCACCGAGACCTGCGGTCATCTACCGACAGTGTCCGAGATGTGAAGATGGAGCGCCATTAGATGCCGCCAACCGGTGACATCGGCGCAGAAAGGTCGCCTTAGCGGTTCGCAAGCTCCAGGGCGCGAACCGGATGCCAGGTGCGACCGGCGTCCCCGATACCGTGACTCGCTCTGCCCTTCGGCCAATGATGGCCATCGATAAGCGCAGCGCGCCCGACCGTACTATTGCGTCGGGGATGCCTCAATGTGATTTTGCCGGCCCCTGCCGGCCTACCAAGGTGTGATTGATGACCTCGACTTCTGTCGCTTCGCCGAG
>SKVX01000376.1 GCA_007129225.1 Halomonas sp. | reverse complement strand
GCGAGTGGCCGCTGCGCTTGAGCGATAGGGTCACCGCCTTGTAGCCGGGCACCTTGTGGCCATGCACGTTGTTGGTCACGAAGCGGGCGAAGGCGCGATTCTCGCTGCGCAGCCGCTCGTAGTCGGCGATCGCCGCTTCGCTGATCGGGCGACGCTCCGGATCGACGAAATGGTGCTGCATGTCCTCGACCGTCTGGCGAGTCAGCGTCTGGGGGCCATCCTTGAGGTGAGCCCATTCGGCATCGACGCGGCGCCGGAATTCATCAACGCCCAGTGCCTTCACCAGGATCTTGATGCGCGCCTTGAACTTGTTGTCACGGCGGCCGAACTGGTTGTACACACGAACCAGGGCCTCCAGATAAGTCAGCAGGTGCTGCCAGGGGAGATCCTCGCGGACCACTTCGCCGATCATCGGCGTACGGCCCAGGCCGCCACCGGCCAGGACCTTGACCCTGACCTCGCCTTCGGCGTCACGCCACAGGCGCAGGCCCACGTCATGGACCTGGATGGCGGCACGGTCCTCGGCGGAACCGGTGACGGCGATCTTGAACTTGCGCGGCAGGTAGGTGAACTCCGGGTGGAACGTCGACCACTGGCGGATCAATTCGCACCAAGGACGCGGATCCACCTCCTCGTCTTCCGCGACGCCGGCGAACTGATCGCTGGAGGTGTTGCGAATGTCGTTGCCGCTGGTCTGGATCGCATGCATCTGCACGCTGGCCAGTTCGGCGAGCATGTCGGGTACCGTTTCCAGCTTGGGCCAGTTCAGCTGCAGGTTGGTGCGAGTGGTGAAATGGCCATAGCCGCGATCGTAGTCGCGGGCCAGGTCGCCCAGCTTGCGCAGCTGATAGGAGGCGAGCATGCCGTAGGGTATGGCGATGCGCAGCATGGGTGCATGACGCTGGACATAGAGACCGTTCTGCACGCGCAGCGGCAGAAACTCCTCTTCGCTCAGCCTCCCGGCCAGATAGCGGTTCATCTGGTCGCGAAACTGGGCGACGCGTTCATTGACCAAGGTCTGATCGTGGGTGTCGTAGCGATACATTCAGCCGGTCCTGCTGCTGTGAGAGTGGCGAAGCGTCAGGGGCCACCTTAACGCCTCTGCGTTATTCTATGAAAGAATAAATATTCATATTTTTTATACTGAAAGTAATATAAGGAGTCAAGCCTGCCGATGCGGCTAGACCACAAGCCGCTGCCAGCGACGTCGCTGCCAGATAACAGCGAACCAGGCCGAATTCAGGCAGCGGTAGCCGAGCTGTACCCACCAGATGCCCAGCAGACCCTGCTCGAGAACGATGCCGACCCACCAGGCCAGCGGCAGGAAGATGAGCCACTGAAGAGTGAGGGTGGTGGTCATCACGGTACGGTTGGCGCCGGCGCCGAGTAGTGCCTGGCCGAGCACCAGCGCCGCGGCGTCGAGTACGATCATGGCTGCCGTCAGCTGCAGAGGCAACCGACCGAGGGAAACCAGGGCTGGGTCGTGGAGGAACAGACCCAGCACCAGTTCGGGAAAAAGCGCCATGGGCAGCGCCAGGGCCGCCAGACAGAGCCAGGCCAGGCGCACCACATCCCAGCCCCAGCGGTGTGCCTCCTGGTGCGCCTGCTGGCCCAGGGAGTGGCCGACCAGGCTCATGGCCGCCATGCCTAGCCCTACGCCGGGCAGGATCAGCAGCAGCGAGAGATTAACCAGGACATGCCCCACCGCCACGCTGGCGGCATCGATCTGGCCCAGTATCCAGAACAGCACCGCGTAGCCGGCGGCGAACCATAGCTGCTGAAAAGAGTGTGGCAGCGCCAGGCGCAGGGTGGTAGTGAAGGTCGCGCGCCTTGGCAGCTCGACCAGGAAACCACGCTTTCCCGCATGTCGGACGCTGACCCGTGCCCAGATGGCCAGCCCGACGAACAGCGACAGGGTAGTGCCGGCGCCCGCGCCGGCGGGTCCCATTGCCGGAAGCCCCAGGTAGCCGAAGATGAGCGCCAGGCTGGCAGCCACGTTGATCACATGGGTCACCAGAATAATGCGCAGATAGATGCCGGTCTGCTGCATGCCGTTCCAGTAGCCCCGGAAGCAGAAGATCATCGCCACGGCCACCAGCGAGAGCACGCGCCAGCGGAAGTACTCGACAGCCACCGCATGAACGGTGGGGTCCTGGTTGATCAGGCCGAGCAGTATTGGGGCCTGCCACAGGCTGAGCAGGACAACGGGTAGCGAGACGGCAAGGGCAATCACCAGGCCGGCATTGAGTGGCACGGCGCAGTTCGGCCAGTCCTGCTCGCCATGGCGCCTGGCGGTCTGTGCCTGCACCCCCGAGGAAAGCCCGAACACCAGGGCGGTGATCAGGAACATGGCGTAGCCGCCGATACCGACGCCGGCCAAGGGCACCTCGCCGAGCGAACCGACCAAGGCCGCATCGATCAGGTTGATCAGGCTCTGGGACAGCATGCCGGCGATGATCGGCAGGGCCAGGCGCAGAATTTTCTGTCGTCGGAGCGAGTCAGGCAGCATCCGGCTTCCGGTCGAGAGGGGTGGCGGAGGAGAAGCCCTCGATCGCGAGGGCTTCCGGAGCCCGGTCAGGTCGGGTCGTAGGAGAGCACCGGAGACAGCCAGCGCTCCAGCTCCTGCAGGCTCATCTGCTTGCGCTCGGCCAGGATTTCCACCTGGTCTCGGGTGATCTTGCCGGTGGAGAAGTATTTCGACTGGGGGTGCGAGAAATACCAGCCGGACACCGCCGCCGCCGGCCACATGGCGAAGTTCTCGGTGAGATCGATGCCGGCGTTCCTGGAGGCGTCGAGCAGACGGAAGAGGGTGCTCTTTTCGGTATGGTCGGGGCAGGCGGGGTAGCCCGGCGCGGGTCGGATGCCCTGGTACTTCTCGGCGATCAGATCGACGTTGTCCAGCCGTTCGTCCGGCACATAGCCCCAGAACTCCTTGCGAACCCGCTCGTGCATGCGCTCGGCGAAGGCTTCGGCCATGCGGTCGGTCAAGGCCTGCACCATGATTGCGCTGTAGTCGTCGCCGGCAGCCTTGTAGCGCTCGGCCAGGGCCTCGACGCCATGGCCGGTGGTCACGGCGAAGCCGCCGATCCAGTCCGGCTTGCCCGACCCCTTGGGCGCCACGAAGTCGGCGAGGCTGTAGCAGACCCCGTCGCGGTTCTTGGTGGTCTGCTGGCGGATATGGTGCAGTCGCTCGATGACCTGGGTACGCGACTCGTCGGCGTAGACCTCGATGACATCGTCGTCGACGCTGTTGGCCGGCCACAGGCCGATCACGCCACGCGCCTGGATGTGCTTCTCGTCGACCAGCTTGCGCAGCATCTCCTGGGCATCGGCAAAGAGACTGCGTGCGGCCTCGCCGACCACCTTGTCATCGAGGATCTTGGGATACTTGCCGGCCAGTTCCCAGCTCATGAAGAAGGGGGTCCAGTCGATGCGCTCGATCAGTTCCTCGATATCATAGTTGTCGAACACCTTCAGCCCGGTGAAGGCGGGGCGGGGCGGCGTGTAGGCGGCCCAGTCGATGGGCAGCTTGCGCTGGCGCGCCTCGGCATAGGTGAGGTCCGCCGCCTTGGGCCGGCGCCGGGCGTTGCGTTCGCGCACCTGGCCGTACTCGGCGCGGATCTCGGCGACATAGTTGGGCTTCAGCGCGGGCGAAAGCAGTTTGCCGGCCACGCCCACGGCGCGGGAGGCGTCCGCCACGTAGATCACCGGGTGCTCGTAGCCGGGCTCGATCTTCACCGCGGTATGCGCCTTGGACGTCGTGGCCCCGCCGATCAGCAGCGGCAGCTCGAAGCCCTGGCGCTGCATCTCCTTGGCCACATGGACCATCTCGTCCAGGGAAGGAGTGATAAGCCCCGACAGGCCGATGATGTCGGCGTTCTCCGCCCTGGCCGTCTGCAGGATCTTCTCAGCCGATACCATGACGCCGAGATCGACCACATCGTAGTTGTTGCACTGCAGGACCACGCCGACGATGTTCTTGCCGATATCGTGGACGTCGCCCTTCACCGTGGCCATGACGATCTTGCCCTTGGCCTTGGTTTCCTCGGTCTTCTCGGCCTCGATATAGGGGATCAGGTAGGCCACCGCCTGTTTCATGACCCGGGCCGACTTGACCACCTGGGGCAGGAACATCTTGCCGGCACCGAAGAGGTCGCCGACCACGTTCATGCCGTCCATCAGGGGGCCCTCGATCACCTCGATGGGACGCTCGGCCCGCTGCCGGGCTTCTTCGGTGTCGTCCTCGATGTAGACGGTAATGCCCTTGACCAGGGCATGGGAGATGCGTTTTTCCACCTCCCAGCTACGCCACTCCAGGTCCTCCTTCTTGGCGGGGCCGCTGCCGTCCCCCTTGTAGCGGTCGGCGATATCGAGCAACCGCTCGGTGCCGTCGGGGCGACGGTTCAGGACCACGTCCTCCACCGCGTCGCGCAGCTCGGCGGGCAGGTCGTCATACACGGCCAGCTGGCCGGCATTGACGATACCCATGCTCAGGCCGGCGCGAATGGCGTGATAGAGGAAGGCCGAGTGAATCGCCTCGCGCACCGGGTTGTTGCCGCGAAACGAGAACGAAACGTTGGATACCCCGCCCGAGACCATGGCGTGGGGCAGGTGCTCGCGGATCCAGCGGGTGGCCTCGATGAAGTCGACCGCATAATTGTTGTGCTCTTCGATGCCGGTGGCGATGGCGAAGATGTTGGGGTCGAAGATGATGTCTTCCGGGGGGAAGCCCACCTCGTCGACCAGGATCTGGTAGGCGCGCTGGCAGATCTCCGTCTTGCGGGCGAAGGTATCGGCCTGGCCCTGCTCGTCGAAGGCCATGACCACCACGGCGGCACCGTAGCGCCGGCACAGGGTTGCCTGCTCTCGGAAGGCCTCCTCGCCCTCCTTCATGGAGATGGAGTTGACCACCGCCTTGCCCTGGACGCACTTGAGGCCGGCCTCGATGATCTCCCACTTGGAGGAGTCGATCATGATCGGCACCCGGGCGATGTCGGGCTCGCCGGCGATCAGGTTGAGGAAGCGCACCATGGCTTCCTCGGATTCCAGCATGCCCTCGTCCATGTTGATGTCGATGACCTGGGCACCATTCTCCACCTGCTCCAGGGCCACCTCCAGGGCGGTGTTGTAGTCCTCCTCGACGATCAGGCGCTTGAAGCGAGCCGAGCCGGTGACATTGGTACGCTCGCCGACGTTGACGAACAGCGAGTCCTTCTCGATGTTGAAGGGCTCGAGACCAGACAGGCGGCAGGCTCGGGGGCGCTCGGGCACCCGGCGCGGGGGCATGCCCTCGATCGCGGCGTGGATGGCGGCAATGTGCTCCGGGGTGGAGCCACAGCAGCCCCCGATGATATTGACCAGGCCGCTCTCGGCGAACTCGGCGACGATGGCGGCCATCTCCTCCGGCGTCTGGTCGTATTCGCCGAACTCGTTGGGCAGGCCGGCGTTGGGGTGCGCCGAGACGAAGGTGTCGGCCTTGGTGGAGAGCTCTTCCACATAGGGGCGAAGCTCCGCAGCACCCAGGGCGCAGTTGAGTCCGATGGAGAGCGGTTCGGCGTGTCGCACCGAGTTCCAGAACGCTTCGGTGGTCTGGCCGGACAGCGTGCGCCCCGAGGCATCGGTGATGGTGCCCGAGATCATGACCGGCAGGCGCTCGCCGCGATCGGCAAACAGCGCCTCCAGGGCGAAGATGGCCGCCTTGGCGTTGAGGGTGTCGAAGATGGTCTCGATCATGATCAGGTCGGCGCCACCCTCGATCAGCGCTTCGGCCGCTTCATAGTAGTTCTCGCGCAGGGCATCGAAGGTGACGTTGCGCTTGGATGGGTCGTTCACATCCGGCGACAGCGAGGCGGTGCGGGAGGTCGGCCCCAGGACACCGGCCACGTAGCGTGGCACGCCGGTCTCGCCGGCCACGGCGTCGCACACCTCGCGGGCCAGTCGCGCCGACTCCCGGTTCAGCTCGGGTACCAGCTCCTCCATGCCGTAGTCGGACTGGGAGAGGCGAGTGCTGTTGAAGGTGTTGGTCTCGATGATGTCGGCCCCGGCCTCCAGGTACTGCCGATGAATTCGCATCACCAGGTCGGGGCAGGTCAGGGCCAGCAGGTCGTTGTTGCCCTTGAGATCCGAGGGCCAGTCGCTGAAGCGCTCTCCGCGGAAATCGGCCTCATCGAGTTCTGCATTCTGCAGCATGGTACCCATGCCACCATCGAGCATCAGTATCCGTTGACCGAGTTGTTCGGTGAGGGTGGCAGTCAAGGCAGAGGGAACGGCGGCCATGGGTGGGGGCGGTCTCCAGCGAAGTCACGGGTGGCCGGCCGCGCAGGCGCCTCTGGGCGTCTTCTTTAGCGGGCCGAGTCGGCCCTTATGTTACCAAAAGCGGCGGCGCGAGGGCAGGGCTGATCAAAAACCGACCAAAATAGTCGGGATTGTCTCGCCGCCCGGTTTTGCTTACCATGAGGGCATATCAATACGGCCTGCCCGACTGGGCAGCGACCAGAGCAGCGAGAACACCATGAGCGAGACTATCCAGATTACCGACAGTGCCCAGGATTACCTTGCCGAACTGCTGGAGAAGCAGAACGTCGAGGGCATCGCCGTGCGCATCTTCATTACCCAGCCCGGTACGCCCTATGCCGAGACCTGTCTGGCTTACTGCCGGCCGGGTGAGGAGGAGCCCACCGATGAGCGGGTCGAGCTGGAGAAGATCAATGTGTTCCTGGACAAGAACAGCCTGGCCTTCCTTGATGAGGCGGTGGTCGATTTCAATGCCGACCGCATGGGGGGGCAGCTGACCATCAAGGCGCCCAACGCCAAGATGCCCAAGGTCAACGCAGACAGTCCTCTCGAGGATCGGGTCAATTATATTCTCTACAGCGAGATCAACCCCGGCCTGGCTGCCCATGGCGGCGAAATCAAGCTGACCGAGCTGACCGAGGACAAGGTGGCGGTGCTCGCGTTCGGCGGCGGCTGTCAGGGCTGCGCCGCGGTCGACCTGACCCTGAAAGAGGGGGTCGAGAAGACCCTGATGGAGCGCATTCCCGAGCTGGCCGGCATCCGTGACGTCACCGACCACACGGACACCACGAACGCCTACTACCGCTGAGACCGAACCACATGGCAGGCTAGCGATAGCCTGCTGGCGGATAGTCTGAGAGCCGCCGATGTTATCGTCTCTCGCCCTTGCTATCGTCGATCGCGCCCCTGTCGACAGATTCTTTTGAAGGCTCCGCCGTGGCGGGGCCTTTCTTCGTACCGGGGGGTACCGGCTCTTTCGCCTGGTGCCGCTCGTCGCCCTGCCAAAGCCGGCGGCTGATCTCCGATTCCAGCAGGCGCAAGCGGCCGGCCTGCTCTTCCAGATGGCGCTTCTGGTCGTCGATGCGCGCCTGCAGCAGCGTCTGTTCGTGGCGCATGGTGTCGGCGCGCTCTTCGGCTCGGGTTCGGGCCCACTGGGTTTCCCGGTGCTGTTTCTCTTCCCTTGCCAGGGCGGCACGCATCTCCTGCAGCTCCTGCTTCAGCGCCTCCTGCCGGCTTTCCAGCTGACGCAGGTTGGCTGCGTAGCGTTTCTCGCCGGCCAGGCGCTCCTGGCGGGCCTCGTCCAGCAGGCTCATCAGCCTCGCTTCGGCGGCTTCGTGGCGCTGCTCCTCCTGTTGCTGGCGGGCCTGGTGCTGTGCTTCCCGTTCCCCCAGGGCCTGCTGGTGGGCCTGAAGCTGCAGTTCGCTTTCCGCCTGCAGTCGCTCCAGCTGCTGGAGGCTGCGGGCGAGGCGCTCGCCCAGCCGCCGCGCCTTCTCGAGTGCCTGGTCGCGCTCGACTTCCGCAGTGGCCAGGGCGGCGCTGCGCGCCTCCAGTCGCTGCTCGATGCTGGCCAGATGCGTGGAGAGTGCCGCCTCGCGCTGTTCCGCATCCTCGGCCTGGCGCCTGGCATCCTGGACGGCATCCCGGGCAGCCGTGACCTCGCGATCCGCTGCTTCACGATACTCGGCGAGGGCGTCTCCGGCGGCATCCTGCGCCTTCTCCCAGAGCCCCTCGGCCAACTGCTGGATCGGCTCGGGCATGCCCTGTGTGGGCGCGGTCTCGACCCGCTCTTCACGTCGCGCGCGCCATTCACGCAGGTGATCGCTGATGGTGGTGAAGCTGCCGGTCCCCAGCAAATCCCTGATCTTCTGCACGCTGGGAGCTTCCCCCTTGGCCATCAACGCATCGATGGCCTGCTTCACGTCTTCGTACTGTACGCCGCTGCGTGCCATGGCGTTTCTCCTGGCGTTATCCGTGTTACGTGCCTGGGTCTTGATGCAAGACCGTTGCTGCGTGGCCTATCTGTCTAGCTGCCTGCCTTATCTACCGTTGCAGCTAGTTTAGTGCCGGCCGGGCAGAAGGGGAAGATAATTACATGATATAAATTACGTAAAATACGTTACATAATGTGATAAAACTCAAGATTACCCGTCTTATCTTGATTTTTTTCCCATGACGTTGGGATACTGGCCAGCAAGGAGCAGGATCGGTGGCGGTCTTCATGGCGTGCTGCGCTGGGAGCAAGCCGGAAAGGAGGTCCTGCGCCATGGATG
>SKVX01000394.1 GCA_007129225.1 Halomonas sp. | reverse complement strand
ATGTGCTGAAGGTTTTGATGCGGTGACGCTCCAGGTAAAGCCGTATGCTTGATGACAATCAAGCCGAATGTGTCGGTTTGTGAGTAGCGTGAAAGCGGCACGATCTTGCAAATCACCAGGGGTGCCACAGCCATGACAACGCGTATCTTGATTCTCCAGGGGCATCCCGATGCCGGCGGGGTTCACCTGGGCCACTCTCTGGCCGAGCACTACCGCGCAGGCGCCGAATCCCATGGACACGAGGTGCGGGTGGTCGATATCGGCATGCTCGAGTTTCCCTTGCTGCGCAGCCAGAAGGCGTGGAAGGAGGACCCGCTGCCGGCGGGTTTGCAGGAGGCCCAGGATGCCATTGCCTGGTGCGGACACCTGGTGCTGTTCTTCCCGCTTTGGCTCGCTGACATGCCGGCCCTGGTGAAAGCCTTCCTCGAACAGGTGATGCGTCCCGGCTTCGCCTTCGAGTACGTGGATGGCAATCCGATGGGCAAGAAGGGGCTATCCGGCCGCTCGGCGCGGGTGGTCGTCACCATGGGCATGCCTGCCATGATCTATCGGCATGTCTACCGTGCTCACAGCGTCAAGTCCCTGGAGCGCAATGTGCTCGGCTTTGTCGGCTTTTCGCCCGTTCGCGAGACCCTGATCGGCAGGGTGGAGTCCATGAGCGAACAGGGCCGTGCGAAGTGGTTTCGCACGATGCATGGGCTCGGCGCCGACGCGGAGTAGGACGTTGGCGGCATCGAATTGTCGGGCACTGGCGGTCTGCGTTGACTGGCAATACCATGGGTGGACAGCCAACAACGCAGCGTGAGCAGGGAGTGCCCGAGGTATGGCCAATCGAGATACCCGTCCGCCGGAAGGCAGGACGGTGCAACTGGATGGTGAAGGGGTCCACTGGGACCAGGACATCAGTTATGGGCAGTACCTGCAGTTGGAGCCGCTGCTGGCCTGCCAGCAGCGGCGCTCGGACCAGCATGATGAGATGCTGTTCATCGTCATCCACCAGGTTTCCGAGCTGTGGCTCAAGCAGTGCCTGCATGAAGCCCACGCCGCCGCGGCGCATATCGCCGAAGAAAAGCTCGCTCCCGCCTTCAAGATGCTCTCGCGGGTGGCCCGCATCCAGGAGCAGATGATCCATGCCTGGGAGGTGCTGGTCACCATGACGCCGGCGGACTATGCCAGTTTCCGTGACAGCCTGGGCCAGAGTTCGGGGTTTCAGTCCTACCAATACCGGGAGCTGGAGTTCCTGCTCGGCAACAAGAACCCCAAGCTGGTCGAGGTCCACCGCGGTCATCCGCAGCATTATCGGCGACTGAGCGAGGTGCTGCATGCGCCGAGCCTCTATGACATCAGCCTGCAGCTGCTGGCGCGGCGCGGTTTCTCCATTCCCCACGGCTGCATCGACCGCGACTGGTCGCAACCCTACCAGCCCTGTGATGCGGTGGAGCAGGCCTGGGCCGAGATCTATCGCGAGCCCGAAGCGCATTGGGATCTCTATGAGCTGGCCGAGAAGCTCGTCGATACCGAGTACAATTTCCACAAGTGGCGCTTCAGCCATATGAAGACCGTGGAGCGTATCATCGGCTACAAGCCCGGCACCGGCGGTACCGGCGGTGTCTCTTTCCTGGTCAAGGCGCTGGACCTGCAGTTCTTCCCGGAGCTGTGGTCGGTGAGGACCAGCATGTGAGGAGCCTCGAAACCATGGAACCGGCAGCATCACCAAGCCGAGACGACCTGCTGCGGCTGGACCGCGACGACCCCCTGGCCGACTATCGTGACCGATTCGCACTGGAGGAGGGGTTGATCTATCTCAACGGCAACTCTCTCGGTGCCTTGCCCCGGGAGGCCCGCAGCAGGGCTGCCGAGGTGATGGAGCAGGAGTGGGGGCAGGGGTTGATTCGCAGCTGGAATCGCCATGACTGGGTGTCGCTCCCCGAGCGGGTCGGCGACAGGGTCGCCGGGCTGATCGGCGCCGAGCCCGGTGAGGTCGTGGTGGCCGATTCCACCTCGGTCAACCTGTTCAAGCTGGCGGCGGCGGCGATCCGCATGCGTCCGGGGCGCTGCAAGATCGTATCCGAGCCGGGGAACTTCCCTACCGATCTCTATATCCTCCAGGGGCTGGAAGGGTTTCTGAAAGGCGAGGTGCGCCTGGAAACGGCGCCCAGGGAGGGTCTGGCGTCGCTTATCGACGAAGACACGGCCCTGGTGGTGCTGACCCATGTGCACTACAAGTCCGGCGAGATGTTCGACATGGCCGCCATCACCGCCCGTGCCCACGAGGTCGGCGCCCTGATGCTGTGGGACCTCAGCCACAGCGCCGGGGCGGTGCCCGTGGACCTGAACGGCGTGGGGGCCGACTTCGCCGTGGGCTGCGGCTACAAGTACCTCAATGGCGGTCCCGGGGCGCCCGGCTACCTGTTCGTGGCGCGTCGTCACCTGGCCGACTTCCACCAGCCGCTCAGCGGCTGGTTCGGGCACGCCGAGCCCTTCGCCATGCGTGACGACTACCAGCCTGCCGATTCCATCAAGCGGGGCCTGTGCGGTACGCCGGGCGTTCTCGGCACGGCGGTGATGGAGGTGGGTGTCGAACTTCAGGCGTCGGCCGACATGAAGAAAGTGCGAGACAAGTCTCGACGCCTCGGAGAGCTATTCATCCAGTTGGTCGATACCCACTGCGAGGGCATGGGCTTTGCGCCGGCCTCTCCTCGCGATGCCGAGCGGCGGGGCAGCCAGGTGTCGTTCACCCACGAGCACGCCTATCCGATCATGCAGGCGTTGATTGCCCGCAATATCATCGGCGATTTCCGGGCGCCGGATGTCCTGCGTTTCGGCTTCGCGGCGCTGTACGTGCGGTATGTCGATATCTGGGATACCGTCCAGGCCCTGGCGGACATCATGACTACGGGTGAGTGGGACAAGCCACAGTACAAGCAGCGCAGTGCTGTGACCTGAAAGCGGGGCCATAGCCAGGCCGCGAGAGCAGGGCCTTGACGGTGCTCCCTTCCGGGTAAGTGAGTGTTTGCTGGGGCGCTGGAAGGAGCCTGGCCGCTGCGGGCCATGAGCGCGAGCGTGGCGCTCATGGCGTTTCGGCAAGAAGCGCCTTGAAACGGCAGGGTCGGTGCACGCCATAGCCCTGCACATAGTGCACCCCCATCCCGCGCAGCAGCTCCAGGGCTTCGTCGGTCTCGACGAATTCAGCGACGATGGTCTTGTTCAGGGTCTGGCCGATTTCATTGATGGCACGCACCATGGCCAGGTCGGTTTCGTCGTTGGCGATGTCGCGCACGAAGAGCCCGTCGATCTTGAGGCAGTCCACCGGCAGGCATCTCAGGTAGCCGAAGGAGGAGAGGCCGGCCCCGAAATCATCCAGTGCGAAGGTGCATCCGCGCTTGCTCAGCTTTTCCATGAAAGAGGTGACATCGAGCAGGTTCCTCACCGCTGCCGTCTCGGTGATCTCGAAGCAGAGCTTCACCGGCGGCACTGCATAGTGATCCAGGGTTTTCACCACGAAGTCATGGAAATCCTCGTGATCGAAAGAGCGCCCGGAAAGATTGATATGGCAGGCTTCAAGGCGGGCCAGGTGTTGTGGGTGGGCGGCCAGCTGTTCACAGACGTGCTCGATGACCCACCGATCGATCTGGTGCGCTGCGCCGAAGCGCTCCGCTGCCGGCAGGAAATTCCCGGGCGGTATGACCTTGCCGTCTTCGTCGATCAGCCTGACCAATACTTCATAGCGCAGGCTATCGGGGCGAGCCAGGCAGACCAGGCGTTGAGCGTCGAGGAAGATGCGTTGCTCGGCCAAGGCGCTGTGGATACGACCCAGCCACTCCATCTCTCCACGCTGCTCCGCCAGTTGGCGATCATCCTCCTGCAGCAGGTGCACGCGGTTGCGCCCCTGCTCCTTGGCCAGGTAGCAGGCGATGTCTGCCGTACGCAGCAGGCTGCCGGTGTCGCTGCTGGCTGAGGTGATCGGCACCACGCCGATGCTGCAGCCGGGGGTATAGAGGGCCCCTTCCCAGGAGAAGGGGGTCTCGGCGACGATGGCGCGAAGTTTCTCGGTGACCTGGCAGGCCTTCTCGATATCGCAGTCCTCGAGAATGACGGCAAATTCGTCGCCTCCGAGCCGGGCCAGCATATCGCCATCTCGCAGGCGGCTAAGGAGCAGGTCGGCGGTCTGCCGCAGCAGCTGATCTCCGGCTATGTGCCCCGAGGTATCGTTGACGATCTTGAACTGATCGAGGTCGATGAAGCAAAGCGCATGAGTCGATTCCTCGGTGCGTGCCTGCCGCAGCGCTTCGGCGAGACTGCGTTCGAAGGCACGCCGGTTTGGCAGGCCGGTGAGAACGTCGTGGGTGGCCTGATGATTGAGTTCGACGGAGAGGCGACGGGATTCGGAGACGTCCTCGATGATCACCACGTAGAGGGGAGCAGGGCTGGTGTCGGCGCTCATGCGTGAGACCGTCAGCTTGACCCACACCGTATCTCCCTCACGACACAGGAAGCGCTGTTCCAGGGTGTAGCTGTTGATGGTGCCGGCGAGCATCTCGGCTCTTTGCTGACGACCGATATCCCAGTCCTCGGGATAGACCAGATCCCGGTAACGCATGCCCAGGAGTTCCTCTTTCGGATAGCGCAGTATCCCGCATAGAGCCTGGTTCACATCGATCAGGTAGCCCTTGTCATCTACCTGGGTCATGCCCACTGCGGCCTGCTCGAAGGTGATCCGGAACTTGCGCTCGGCGGACGTGATGGCAAGGCTCAGGCGCCATCCCAACAGGCCGGCAATAAGTCCCAGCGTCAGCAGAAATACCACGCTGGCGAGGGAGAGTATGCGCCTCATCGTACGCGAGGCATCCGTCATGGCACGGCGAAAGTCTTCGGTGATGGGGGTCAGCTTATGATTGACATCATTCAGGCGGTCCCGAAGTCGATTAATGTCTTCTGTGGAAGGCTCGGCAGTCTGCCACTCCCGCTCCAGCTGCTCCGCAAGAGCGACGAGCTCGAGAAGGTAGGCGTCGCTCTCCCGCCAGGTTTCCACGGCCTCCTGAAAGATCGGGCTGCCTGAAAAGAGCCGAAACAGCCAGATCAAGTGGCCGATATCATCGGGGTGGTTCAGTCCCCGCAGCATGCCATCTCGTGCGGCAGCCGAATCCACGGGCGAGGCTTCCATGGCACGGCGAGCGTCGAGATCACCCAGCGGAACGGCGAGCCAGTCCCGGGCGCGCTCCAGTGCATCGGCTTGCCCGGTTTCCGCATAGGCATCCAGGTGGTGAATGGCGGCCAGCTGGGCCCTGGACCAGGCGCTCTGTCCACCGATATACGCGGCGATGGCCGACTGTATCTGGACCACGGTGACACTGAAGCCGGCAGCCAGAACTGCCACAAGCAGCAGACCGAGGATCAAGCCAAGCGCCTTTCCTCGATATGTTTCACTACGGGGGGCTTTCGTCCATGGTCGCATCGCCGTCTCTCTGTTCATGTCTCTTTTACTGTAGCAACCTGGCTATTGAGCCCGGTATCACCGGTTCAACGGCTCATCCTGATGCCGAAGGAGGTGCAGCATGTCTCCCTGTTCAATCGGGCTGCGTAGGTTTTATGGTTAGCATCCGAACCTTGAGCATGGCCGCTTCGCGAAACGCCTGCTGGACGACCAACCGTAACTCCCCATCGTCCCAGGGTTTGGTCAGGAACTTGTAGATGGCGCCTTCGTTGACGGCGGCAGTGACCGTCTTGAGGTCGGTATAACCCGATAGCACGATCTGGATGGCCTGGGGATGGAGCTGCTTGACTCGCTTGAGGAACTCCGTGCCGCTCATCTCCGGCATGCGCTGATCGCTGATGATGACGTGCACCTCCTGGGTGGCCAGCAGTTGGAAGGCCTGTTGCGCGCTCGTGGTGGCGAGGATGCGGTAGCCCTCACGTCGCAGCGTGCGGTTCAGCGAGCTCAGGATATTGGGTTCATCGTCGAGCAGCAGCAGGGTCTGGGTGTTTTCATTGCCGGACTTGTCGTTCTGTTGCAGTTGGCTTGCGGCATGATGATCATGCAAGAAGGTGATCAAGTCCTCGATGGGCATGGGGCGGGCAAAATAGAAGCCCTGATAGATATCGCACATTTTCTTGCTGAGATAGGCGTAGTGGGCCTGGGTTTCCACCCCCTCGGCGAGAACCTTCAGCTGCAGCTGGCTGGCCATGGAAATGATGCCCTGGACGATGGCGGCGTCACGGTGGTCGCTGATCACTTCGCGGATGAAGGAGCGGTCGATCTTGATCTTGTCGATGGGGAGAGACTTCAGATAGCTGAGGCTGGAAAAGCCGGTGCCGAAATCGTCGAGGGCGATACTGATGCCGTGGCGTCGCAGCGACTGGAGGATCTCGATGGCTTTCGTGGTGCTTTCCATGAGGATGTTTTCCGTGAGCTCCAGCTCGAGCAGGTGCGCTGCTAGCCCTGCATTTTTCAGCGTCTCCATAACGCCCGGCACGAAATTGGCCCGTTGGAACTGCATGGGCGATACATTGACCGCCATGAGGTGCTCTCCGAACCCCAGGGCATTGAGGCGAACGTTGTCACGACAGGCGGTGCGCAATACCCATTCGCTGATGGGTATGATCTGACCGGTATCCTCGGCGAGGCCAATGAACTCGGCCGGCAGGATGTAGCCACGTTCGGGGTGGTGCCACCGGATCAGTGCCTCGAAGCCGATGATCCTGCCGCTGGCGCCCTGGATCTGCGGCTGGTAGTGCAACTCGAACTGCTGCTCGTCGATGGCGTGTTGCAGGGCATTACGCAGCATGACCCGTTCACTCGCCTTCTTGTTGAGGGCTTCGGTGTACCAATGGTATGTATTGCGCCCCTGGCGCTTGGCCTGGTACATGGCCAGAGCGGCCTGTTGAACCAGGTGCGAGGGTCTCGCAACACCGTCCGGGTCCAGAGCAATGCCGATGCTGGCGGTCAGGTGCAGCTCGCTCTGCTCGATCCGATAGGGGCGCGCCACACTGGCCAGCAGGCGCTCGACGATAAGGATGACACTACCAGGATCGGGCAGCAGGATGGCGAACTCATCGCCGCCGCAGCGAGCTACGGTATCGCTGGCGCGTACCTGCTGGACGAGGCGTGAGGCGACTTCGACCAGAATCTGATCGCCCAGGTCGTGGCCGAGGCTATCGTTGATCGACTTGAAATCGTCCAGATCGATATAGAGTATGGCGACGCTACCGATATGCTGGCGAGTACGCTGATAGCAAAGCTGCAGCCGTTCCTCCAGTACCGAGCGATTGGGCAGCCCGGTCAGTGAATCGTGAGTGGCGTTGTGAGCCAGGCGCGATTCATAGGCGTGCTGAGTTGAGATGTCGTTCTGTACGCCAATGAAGTGGCTTACCTTGCCGTTCTCGTCGAGAACTGGGGAGATATGGAGGTCGTTCCAGAAGCGAGTGCCGTCCTTCCGATAGTTGCACAGGGTGGCGTGTGTGTAGCACTTGGCGGCAATGCCGCGCCGGATGACACCCCGTGCCTCGGTGTCGGTATCGGGCCCCTGCAGGAAACGACAGTTGCGGCCCATGGCTTCCTGTCGAGAGTAACCGGTGATGCGCTCGAAGGCCGAGTTGACATAAATGATCGGCAGGTCCGGGTGGTTGGCTTCGGCGATGATGACGCCATTGACGCTGGATTCGATACTGCGCTCCAGAATGTGGAGCCGCTGTTCGCCACGCTTGCGCTGGGTGATGTCTCTCGCCACCACATAGATGACCCTTTCCGTGCCCAGGTCGGCATTGATCTCTACCCAGTGGACATCTCCCTGAGCATCACGCGAGCGTGCTTCCAGTGCGTGGACGCGCTGACCGGCCTTGATTCTTTCAATGGCCGCATCGATCAAGGGCCGATCTTCCGCCAAGACCAACTTGCTGTAATGGTGACCGACAAGCTGTTTCTCCGAATAGCCGAGTAGCTGCTCGAAGGCTGCGTTGACCTGCAGGAAGCGGCCATCGAGGTCGACCCGGCAGAACAGTTCCAGGGAGAGGGTGAAGAACTGGTCGCGCTGACGCAGGGCTTCGCGCAGTTCCTCCAGGCTGCGATCAGTCATCGTTGTCAGCGCCTTCACTGCTCTCATGGCATCCAGGCTTGCAGACCATCAGCGTGTAGCAACCCCCTTCGACCTCCTCGAGCTTGCGTAGCTTGTCGATCAGGTGCTGGGTCAGCTCCTTGCCTTCATTGAGCAACAGGATGCCGGTTGCCGAGTGGATATCCTGTCCCAGGATCATGCCCGGCTCGAGCTGACGTGTCTCCAGCGACAGCATGGTCTTCCCGGCCTGGCCCAGGTCCGGCGCCTGGTCGACACAGAGTGTGATGAACGCCTGGCACAGGCTGGGCTCATAGACGCGCCCGGAGAGCTTGCGCAGCAGGTCGAGGGCCTGTTGACGTGGAACTTTCCGGGGGAGAATCATCCCCCGCTGAAGCTCGATAAAATCGACGGCCAGCGCGAGTAGCCGCGCGCCATAGGGGATGGCCTCGCCCTTGAGGCGACTTGGGTAACCATCGCCGTTCCAGTGTTCGCGGTGATGGCGAATGAGCCGGGCGGT